>DCHN01000069.1:71471-72541 GCA_002315995.1 Bacteroidales bacterium UBA1751
GCCACAAAAACGGCAAATTTGTGGCCAAATGGTGTCCAAACAGAGCAAACAGCCACAAAAACGGCAAATTTGTGGCCAAATGGTGCCCAAACAGAGCAAACGGCCACAAAAACGGAAAATTTGTGGCCAAACAGTGTCCAAACAGAGCAAACGGCCACAAAACAGGGCACTTTTGTGGCCAAATCAAATGAAAATGACGCAAACGGCCACAAAAACGGCAAATTTGTGGCCAAATGGTGCCCAAACAGAGCAAATGGCCACAAAACAGGGCACTTTTGTGGCCAAATCAAATGAAAATGACAAAACGGCCACAAATAACGGCCAAAATGTGGCCATTGACCAGCGGGGCATCGCACTTCTTGGGGCCATTCATCAAAGATTCCCAGAAATCAACTCGCTTCAGTATGCCTTGAATCCCAAGTGTAACGACGCGCTTGGAGACCTTCCAGTATATGTATACCATGGGGAGGACGCGGTATATGAACAGATGGAGAACCTCAAGTTCAAGATTGGACCAAAGTCCTTCTATCAGACCAACTCCAAGCAGGCATACAAACTCTACAGCGTTGTCCGCAATTTCATAAATAATTACAACATCACTGCAAACAATGCTGCTGACTGTATTGACTCATCTACTGCCGATACTTCATGTGCTTCATGTATTACATATACTTCCGGCTCTTCAACAACAGGCGAAACCCCTACCCTGCCAGTCATCTACGACCTCTACACTGGCACAGGTACAATTGCGCTTTTCCACTCCGCAATGGCAAGCAAAGTCATTGGTATTGAGTATGTTCCGGAGGCAATTGAGGATGCGTGGGTTAACGCAAGGGAGAACGGCATAACAAACTGCACCTTCTTTGCAGGCGACATGAAGGATATGCTCGTTCCAGCGTTCATACAGGAACACGGAAAGCCTGACATTGTGATTCTCGATCCGCCAAGAGCAGGCATCCACCCAGATGTTGCACAGGTACTGCTCGACACTGCGGCACCATTCATGGTATATGTCAGCTGCAATCCCGCATCACAGGCACGTGATCTCCAGACCCTCTGCCAGAAGTACG
>DCHN01000093.1:0-339 GCA_002315995.1 Bacteroidales bacterium UBA1751
ACTGCGGTACTCTCAGAGGTCTTGTGGCTACAGCCATTAAGAAGAAAGATGATATTGTTGAGACTCTATACGACAGGATTCTTGGTAGAACAACGGTACACGATGTTTACAATCCGCTTACCGGCGAGAGAATAATCAAGGCCGGAGAGCAGATTACTGAGGATATTGCAGCACTCATTGAAACACTTCCTATTGAGGCGGTTGAGATACGTTCAGTACTCACCTGCGAGTCAAAGAGAGGTGTATGTGCAAAATGTTACGGAAGAAACCTGGCAAGCGGTCGTATGGTTGAGAAGGGCGAGGTTGTTGGTGTAATTGCTGCACAGTCAATTGGTGAGC
>DCHN01000093.1:347-17656 GCA_002315995.1 Bacteroidales bacterium UBA1751
CTATCGGTGAGCCTGGTACACAGCTTACTCTTCGTACATTCCACGTTGGAGGTACTGCATCAAGCAGCGTTTCTGAGAGTGAAATTGTATCAAAATATGATGGTAAACTCGAGTTTGAGGAGCTCAGAACCTTGGTTAAGGAGGATGATAACGGAGTAAAGAACGATATTGTAATTGGTCGTACAGCTGAGATGAGAATTGTTGATGCCAATACAGGTATCACTTATTCACAGTACAATATTCCTTACGGCGCTACACTCTATTTCAAGAATGGCGACACCGTAAGCAAGGGTGACAAGATCTGCGATTGGGATGCTTATAATGCTACCACAATTACAGAGGTTGCCGGAAAGGTTGTTTACGACTCACTCATTGAGGGTCTCACCTATAGGGAAGAGGCTGCTGATGAGTTCTCTACACATAAGGAGAAGGTAGTAATCGAGAGCCGTGACAAGTCCAAGAACCCTGCTTTGAGCATTGTTGATGAGAATGGTGAGGCACTTCATACATACAACTTGCCTGTAGGTGCTCACATTATGGTTGACAATGACCAGATGGTATCTGCCGGTACAATTCTCATGAAGATTCCTAGAGCAATTGGTAAGTCAGGCGATATTACCGGTGGTCTTCCACGTGTTACAGAGCTCTTTGAGGCACGTAATCCTTCAAATCCTGCTACTGTATCTGCAATTAACGGAGAGGTTCACCTCGGCAAGATAAAGAGAGGTAACCAGGAGGTTGAGGTTGTTGCAAAGAGCGGAGAGAAGAAGAGTTATCTTATTCCTCTTTCAAAGCAGATTCTGGTACAGGAGAACGACTACGTGAGAGCCGGTATGCCGCTCTCTGACGGTGCAATTGCTCCAGCTGACATACTTGAGATTCTTGGTCCTACAAAGGTTCAGGAGTATATTGTGAATGAGGTTCAGGAGGTCTACAGAATGCAGGGTGTGAAGATCAATGACAAGCACTTTGAGATTATTGTAAGACAGATGATGAGAAAGGTGGAGATTGTTGAGCCTGGCGATACAAGATTCCTGCCTGAGCAGCTTGTTGACAAGTGGGATTTTGTTACTGAGAATGATTTGGTATGGGATAAGAAATTCATCCTTGACCCAGGTGATTCAACCACACTCAAGGCGGGACAGATTGTTTCCGTAAGAAGACTCAGAGAGGAGAATTCAATGCTCAAGCGTGCTGACAAGAGGCTTGTGGAGTCACGTGACACCAGACCTGCAACTTGTAAGCAGATACTTCAGGGTATTACAAGAGCTGCCCTCAGAACAAACAGCTTCATGTCAGCGGCATCATTCCAGGAGACTACAAAGGTTCTCAGCGATGCAGCTGTTCGTGGAAAGGTTGATTATTTGGAGGGATTGAAGGAGACTGTAATCTGCGGTCATCCAATTCCTGCAGGAACAGGACAGAAGGAGTATGAAAACATTGTTGTAACCTCAATGGAGGATTACAATAGAATGGTTCAGGCCAAATCTGCCCAGCAGGATGAGGAGTAGATGCAGGCGTAGCAGTTAAAGCTCACACTTGATAAACTATTTGAAAGGGGGAGTGGAGAGGTCTGAAGCCTGTTCAGTCCCCTCTCTTTTTAACATAGATTATATGGCAATAATAAGACCTTTACGTGGTTTTACACCCAAAATAGGGAACAATTGTTTCATTGCTGAGAATGCAGTTGTTCTTGGAGATGTAACTATGGGGGATGACTGCAGCATCTGGTACAGTGCTGTGCTCAGAGGTGACGTAAACACAATAAAAATAGGCAACAGGGTGAACATTCAGGATGGTGCTGTGGTTCACACTCTTTACAACCGTTCAGTATCTGAAATAGGAGATGATGTTTCGGTTGGTCACAATGCCGTTATTCATGGTGCTAAAATAGGCAACAATGTTCTTGTGGGAATGGGCGCAATTGTAATGGATAATGCCGTTGTGGCTGACAATACAATTATTGCGGCCGGAGCTGTTGTTCTTAGCAATACCATTTGCGATAGCGGCGTATGGGCAGGTATTCCGGCAAAGAAGGTGAAGGATGCGTCGGAGGCAATTGGAGCGGCAGCGCACAAGAATGCCCAGGGTTATATGATGTACAAGGATTGGTACAAGGAGGAGTAACCTCTAAAAACAAAAGGATATATGAAACATTTTATTCTTCTATTTTCTACCGCAATATTTTTTTCTCTTTTTCTCCCCTCCTGCTCCTTGTCGAAGTCGGAGGATAAGGTAGCCTTAATGGTTGATGTGGAGTTCTCCGGCAACCTTGCCATGCTGAGTTCGGATACTCTTTATTTGAGGAACAGACTTGCTGGAAGCAACACTTTCCAATTGGGTGCTGTTATTTTTGAAGGTGAGGTGAAATTCAGGGCTGACACTGTTATTGCACCTGGTTTTTTAACTCTGGAGGGGCGAAATGATTCAAATGAACTGAGACCAATATGTTCATTCTACTATGAGAATGAGCCGGTAAAAATTGAGGTTGATATGAAGGATCCGCAGCCTGACGTTGTAGTGCATGGTGGCATTTCATCATCACTGTTTCAGAGAAGGCTCGATTTTTCAGACTCTCTGAGAAGAGTGTACAGGGTTGATTCAATACGTGACGCCTACAGAGCTCATAAAAGCATTCTCGCAAAGGAGAGGATTAATGTTCTGTATGATACTCTCAACTATATGGTGCGTGACTACAGTTGTTCTCTTGCTGAAAAAAATCCAACCGCACTCTATGCAATGGAGGTTTTTTGTATGGAGTGGACTAATATTCCACTTGAAAGGAGTCTCCAGATGATGAAAGCGTTGGAAGCAACAGGGAAATTCAGCAATTCAGAAAAGTTCAATGACGTTGCCTCAAAACTGAAAAGAATTGTTGAGAGGCGAGCGCAAGACTCTTTGAATGTTACAGATTCCTTTGGCGAACAACCTCGTAGCAAAGTATTGCCGCGCTAGTTGATACATTCAGTGAATCTATTTTTCCAAGCATAGGAATAATAATCTTTTTGTCAGAGGCTTCTCTCCATAGCGGGGAGAGGCCTTTTGCTTCACTGCCCATAACAATTGCTGTAGGTGCGGTGAAATCGGAGTTGTAGTATGGAACTGAATCCTGCAGCTGTGCGGTGTAAATGGAGATTCCTTTGGCTTTGAGCCATTGAATGGCCTGCTCGTTTGAGCACACCGCAATATTGTTGGTGAAAACTCCTCCAACGGAGGAGCGAATTATGTTGGGGTTGTAGATGTCGGTAAGAGTATTGCACACAATAACGGCATCGGCACCGCAGGCATCGGCTGTTCTGAGGAGTGCGCCAATGTTGCCTGGTTTTTCAACCTCCTCAGTAACAATAATGAACGGGGATGACCTCTTCTCAAGTACTGATTCAAGCTCTTCCAAAGTGTGGGACTTTGCTCTCACAATGGCAACAACGCCCTCAGTGCTATCTCTGTAGGCTATTTTCTCGTAAACATTGTTGCTTATTGTATATAATTCAGGAGAAAAACTATCGCCATGGTGTGGCATGGAGAGGGTGGCGAACATAGCGCTGAGCTCTTCTTCAAAACCGGGAATGATTCCGGGGTTTACATAGAGCTCCTCAATGCGGTAGCCCCCCTCCAGGCAGTGCTGGATTTCGCGAACTCCCTCAACAACAAAAAGCCCGCGCTCCTTGCGGAGACGGGACTTTTCCTGTAATTGCACAATTTCCTTGATGCGCGGATTCTGACCGGAAGTGATGTTCGCTTCAATATTCATGGTGCTGAGAGTTTACCTGTAAACTTCCGGACGGAGCTGAGGGAAGAATAGAACCTCCTGAATTGTGCTCTTGCCGGTCATGAACATGGTAAGACGGTCAATACCTATACCCATACCTGAAGTTGGAGGCATGCCGAACTCCAGTGCGCGAACAAAGTCCATATCAATGTACATTGCCTCGTCATCGCCCTTCTTCTGGAGTGCAAGCTGGTCACGGAACCTGTCGAGCTGGTCGGTAGGGTCGTTCAACTCTGAATATGCGTTTGCAAGCTCCTTGCCGCATACGAAGAGCTCGAAACGCTCTGTAAGGTCAGGATTGCTTCTGTGTCTCTTGGTGAGAGGAGATGTTACAACCGGATAGTCGGTTATGAAGGTAGGCTCAATGAGGTGCTTCTCGCAGCACTCGCCAAAGATTGCATCAATGAGTTTTGCGGCACCGAATGATGGGTCGGTCTTGATGTTGAGCTTTTTGCAGGTCTCCCTGAGTTGCTCCTCGTCCATGCCCTCGATATCAACGCCGGCATACTCCTTTATTGCCTCAAGTATTGGAAGCCTGCGGAAAGGACCCTTGAAGTCAACGGTGTGTTCACCAATCTTCTTGGTGCTCTTGCCATCCATTGCAACGGCAACCTTCTCAAGCATCTGCTCCACAAAATCCATCATCCACTCATAGTCCTTGTAGGCAACATATATTTCCATGCAGGTGAATTCAGGGTTGTGGGTTCTGTCCATTCCCTCGTTACGGAAGTTCTTTGCGAACTCATAAACGCCAGGGTAACCTCCAACAATAAGCCTCTTGAGGTAGAGCTCGTTTGCTACGCGCATGTAGAGGTCCATATCAAGAGTGTTGTGGTGTGTTATGAACGGACGGGCCGATGCACCTCCCGGAATTGGCTGTAGAATAGGGGTTTCAACCTCAAGATACCCCTGATCATCGAAGAACCTTCTCATTGTTGCAATGATTCTGGCTCTCTTGACGAATGTCTCCCTGTTCTCCGGATTTACAATGAGGTCAACATATCTCTGCCTGTATCTGAGCTCAGGATCGCTGAACTCATCAAATACAACGCCATCCTTCTCCTTAACAATAGGGAGAACCCTCAGGCACTTGCTCAAAATGGTCAGTTGCTGAGCGTGAACGGATGTCTGCCCGGTTTTTGTAATGAATGCAAAACCTTTTATTCCAATGATGTCACCAATGTCAAGAAGTTTCTTGAACACAGTGTTGTACATTGTCTTGTCCTCCCCGGGGCATATCTGGTCGCGGTTCAGGTAAACCTGAATTCTTCCAGTTTCATCCATAAGTTCTATGAATGAAGCCGCTCCCATTATTCTGCGTCCCATAATACGGCCGGCAATGGTAACCGAAGAGAAGTTGCCCTGCTCAGGATCATATTTTTCAACAATCTCCTTTGCTGTGGCATTCTTAGGATATAACTCTGCCGGATATGGATCTATGCCCAATTCTCTAAGCTGCTCCAATGCGTTGCGTCTGAACTGCTCCTGCTCGTTGTAAACTGGTTGTTGCATTATTTGTTCTCCTTATTTATTTTGCTCGTTTTCAAATGAAAATAATGGCGCAAAGATAGTTATAAATTATGAGTATCTTTGTAAAAATGTTACAAAGAATGAGCAGAGAGAGCACTTTTAACAAACCGGCGAACTTTTTTTCATATCTGATTCTGGTGCATTTGGGGGCACTTGCGGTATTTGCAGCATACAGACTGCTTCTTTTCCTTACCGTTGATTACTCTTTTCCACCGCATATAGCTTCTGATACCGCTCTCCAGGCAAAAGCTTTTCTCATTGGAGTGTGGTTTGACAATGTAATGGCCTGCTATATACTGCTGCTTCCTCTTGTTATTTTCTGGATATGCACCATATTCGACTGCTCGTCAAAATGGCTCTTCAGACTCTTCAATTTCTGGTTCATTGTGCTTTATGGAGTTGCTTTTCTTGCAAGTGCGGCCAATGTGCCATACTTTGAATATTTTTTCAAGACAATTAACTCGTCAATATTCGAGTGGTTCTCCTACGGTACCCAGACTGTAGGAATGGTAACCGGGGAGAGCGCATATCTCAAGGCTCTACTCATATACCTGGCTGCACTTCTCCTCTTTGCGCTATATGTCTGCGGCATATCTTCATTCTTCTGTGGTAGAATTGAAAAGTCAAAGAGAGTCAGCATCCACAATTTTGCTGAAAAGAGAAGCATTGTGTCAATCTTTTCCATTCTTATTTTGGGAGCTGCCGTTGTTGGGGCGTGCGTATTTGGAATAAGAGGCAGAGTGGGATATAATCCAATAAGGGTTTCTGCGGCCTACTACTGCTCTGATCCTTTTCTTAATCAACTTGGCCTTAACCCGGCCTTCAATATACTCCAGAGCTGGAATGACGACAACAGAAGCGAGAACCGCAAACTGCAGCTCATGGATGATGCAAAGGCTATTGCAATGGCTGCGGAGTATCGTCATGCTGCAGATTCACTTGCCGCCGACACTCTCAGTAGCTCCATTTTGAAGGATTCAACGTTGAATGCATACTACGGCGTACCGGGTGCATTCAGAGGAAAGAATGTGGTTGTCATATTCCTTGAATCAATGTCGGCAAATCTTATGGGTGCATTCGGTAATAATGCAGGCCTCACTCCGAACATTGATTCATTCTGGAGACACTCCCTGCATTTCACCAACTTCTGGTCTGCTGGAATACACACAAACCACGGAATGTACTCCACACTTTACTCCTTTCCTGCCATTATGCAGAGGAATGCAATGAAGGGGAGTGTAATACCAAGATACAGCGGCCTTCCTACCGAACTCAAGAGAATGGGATACAGGAATCTCTTCTTCATGACCCATGAGAGTCAGTATGACAACATGAACGCCTTTTTCAAGACAAACGGGTTTGACGAGATATATTCGCAGGAAAACTATCCCAAGTCAGAAGTTGTCAACAGTTTCGGTGTGCAGGACCACTACCTTTTCAGTTATGCGCTGCCGGTTCTTGACATAAAGGCGCAGGAGGGCGCTCCGTTCTTTGCAGTTCTGCTTACGGTGAGCAACCATCCGCCATATATTCTGCCTGACTGGTTCAAACCAAGGAGCGGGAAGATTGAGGATGCCATTGTGGAGTATGCCGATGCGGCTGTTGGAAAGTTCTTTGAGCAGGCCCGCGGCAAGAGCTGGTACGAGAATACCATATTCGTTCTCCTTGGTGACCACGGCAAGCTCATTGGAACTCCCGACTGCGAGGTTCCATCGTCATACAACCACGTTCCAATGATGATTTATGGCTATGGAGTTGAGCCGGGTGAACTTGATATGTACTGCGGCCAGATTGACGTAGCTCCTACACTTCTTGGAATGTTGGGCGCCGAGTGGACCAACATTGGATATGGTGTTGATATATTGCATCAGAAGCGTCCTGGAATCTTCTATGGTTCGGATAATATGATAGCTGCCCGCGCTGACGGAAAACTCTACATATACTCACCTGAAAGCGGCCTTGAATATTTTTACACTTGCGATAGTCTGGGCAACCTGACCGCCGCTACTGCCACTGCTGCCGCTTCTGACACCGACACAGCCGCAGGGGACTCACTGTGCCATGCGGCAGGAACTTTTGCAGATTTGAAGAGGTGGTGTTTTGCAATGTTCCAGAGTGCGGAGTGCGTTGTAAGGGAGGGCAAAACGGTTGTTGATTACGCGGAGAGGGGAGAGCAGGGATTATGATAAAGGAACTTTGGAGCAGATACAGAACAATGTTCTTCGAGGCGCTTCGCTTCGGAATAGTGGGTGGAACGGCGCAGGCCATTCACTATGGTGTCTATCTGGCTATTGTGAAGGCTTTCGATGCCAACGCATCGCTCTCCTATACAATAGGATATCTTATTGCTTTTGTGGCAAACTTCTATTTGAGCGCATACTTTACATTCAGAAAAAGGCCGTCGTGGAAGAACATGTTCGGTATGGCTGGAGCGCATATCATAAACTACTTTATGGAAATAGGCCTTCTCAACCTCTTCCTATGGCTTGGAATGTCAAAGGTCTGGGCCCCTATACCAACCCTGGCCATAGCCGTACCAATAAACTTCTTCATGGTGCGGTATGTCTTCAAAAAAATCAGATGATATCCTCGCGGTTCTTGATGTCGCGGATGCGGAGCTGGATGTTGGCAAGGCCGCGGTAGTAGTTCTCGGCTATTGAGTAGCAGATGTCAACAGGGTTGCCGTTCTGTATGTGTTCGAAGTGCTCGGACTTGTTGAAGGCAATTGCCGAGATGTGTCTGTAAGGCTCGTCCTCCTGAATGAGTTCAAGCTTGAGGTGCCCGTTGTCGGTTCCAACTTTGCGCCCGTTGCCATTGTCATACACGTTCTCTGTAAGGAATACGGGAGAAGTGTTGCCCGGGCCGAACGGCTGGAACTGCTTGAGAATCCTGAAGAACTTTGGAGTTATTTGCTTGAAGTCGAGGAACGAGTCAATGTGAACAATAGGGGTCATGACCTCTTTTGTTATCTTCTCCTTCACATACGCCTCAAAACGCTGTGTGAACTCCTCCAGATTCTCCTCCTTAAGGGTGAGTCCTGCTGCGTATGTGTGTCCACCAAAGTTCTCAAGCAAATCGGAGCAGCTCTCAACTGCAGCGTAAAGGTCGAAGTTGCTTACGCTTCTTGCAGATCCTGTGACGAATCCGTTGGATTTCGTAAGAACTATTGTAGGCTTGTAGAAGGCCTCTACAAGACGGCTGGCAACGATTCCAACAACGCCCTTGTGCCATGATGGATTGTAAACTACTGTTGCACTCTTTTTCAGGTGGTCGGGGCTCTCCTTTACCATTGCAATTGCATCAATGGTAATCTGACGGTCTATGTTCTTGCGGTCGTTGTTGTGTACGTTTATTGCAGCACCAATCTTGTCGGCATCTTCATAGTTGCCGGATGTGAGAAGGTCAACGGCTGTTCTTCCGCTCTCCATTCTGCCGGCTGCATTGATGCGCGGTCCTATTTTGAACACTACATCGTCAAGTGATATCTTATGCTTTTCAAGTCCGCAGAGCTTTATCATTGACTGAAGGCCCTTGCGAGGATTTTCATTGAGCTGTCTCAAACCATAGAAGGCAAGGACCCTGTTCTCATCAACTACACTCACAAGGTCTGCAGCAATGCTCACTGCAACAAGGTCAAGGAGTGTGGTAATCTGCTCGAAAGGAACTCCGTATTTCTTGGCATATCCCTGTACAAGCTTGAACCCTACGCCGCATCCGCTCAAATCATCAAACGGATAGTTGCAATCTTCACGTTTTGGGTCAAGTGTGGCAACTGCGGCCGGGAGCTCCTCATCCGGGAGGTGGTGGTCGCATATAATGAAGTCAATGCCGAACTGTTTCGCATACTTCACCTTTTCAACGGCCTTGATTCCGCAGTCAAGTGATATTACCAGGTTGAAGCCATTCTCTTTGGCCCAGTCAATACCCTTATATGAAACACCATACCCCTCGTCATAGCGGTCGGGAATATAGTAGTCTATGTTCTTGGTGAATCTGGTTACGAAGGAGTAGACAAGAGCAACGGCGCTTGTGCCGTCAACATCGTAGTCTCCGTATATGAGGATTCTCTCGTTATTCTCTATTGCTGCGTGCAACCTGTCAACAGCCTTCTCCATATCCTTCATAAGGAACGGATCATAAAGCATGTCAAGAGATGGTCTGAAGAACTTTCTGGACTCCTCGAAAGTGGTGATGCCTCTCTGTACCAGCAGATTTGCCAATACCGGGTCAACACCCAGCTCGGCAGAGAGCTGACGCACGAGCCCGGGGTTGCCGGGTTCATTTACAATCCACTTTTTTTCTAAATCCTTTGTCTCCATCTTAAGAATAACTTGCAAATGTACTGCTTTTGAATAAAAAAGACAAATTGAGAGGTGGCATAAAGAGCGTTTTTTGTATATATTTGCACCACGAACAGAAACCGTACAGTTCAAGCCGCGGTTTCAGAAATTGTAACTTTTATATGACACTTTTGCAGGCAGCCTCACCTGAGGCATCGTTTTCACTCATAGGAATGGCCCTGAAGGGAGGATGGCTTATGATTCCGCTCTTCATTCTTTCAATTATGACCATATACATCTTCGTTCAGAAGTGGGTTATGCTCAAAAAGACCAGAAAGGAGTCAGATATGTTCATGGAGCAGTTGGCCGAACCGCTTGAAAATGGTGATATGCAGCAGGTTGCAATGCTTTGCAAGGAGAACGCAATTCCGGTTGCAAGAATGATTGAAAAGGGCGTTGAGAGAGTGAGACGTCCTGTTGCCGATGTGAAAATTGCAATGGAGAACGTTGCCAACATGGAGGTTACCAAACTTGAACACTCGCTTCCGTACCTTGCAACAATTGCCGGTGGAGCACCTATGATAGGTTTCCTCGGAACAGTCATGGGTATGATACAGGCATTCTTCAATATGGCTCAGGCAGGAGCCAATGTAGATATTTCACTCCTTTCAGGAGGTATCTATACTGCAATGGTTACAACCGTGGCCGGACTTATTGTTGGTATCATGGCATATTTCGGATACAACTATCTCACAGCAAAGGTATCTGATCTGGTGGCAGGCATGGAGAGTGCCTCAATGGAGTTCCTCGAGTCGGTAAAAGAGTAGTGTCATGGCAATAAAACAGAGAACAAAGATAGATGCATCATTCAGCATGTCCTCAATGACGGACATTGTCTTTCTGTTGCTTATCTTCTTTCTTGTCACATCCACTCTGGTTAACCCAAATGCACTCAAGCTTCTTCTTCCAAAGAGTACAAACCAGATTCAGTCAAAGCAGCAGGTTTCAGTCTCAATAAAGCATCACCTTGAGCAGAACTCATTCACATATCATATCAACGGCAATGTAACGCCGGTATCAAGGGGAGAAATTGAGGGCATAATACAGGGCTTGCTTGAAAGTGAGGAGGAACCTTCATTCTCAATCTATGCCGACAAGACAGTTCCTGTTGACGAGGTGGTGAATCTTATGAACATTGCCAAGCGCAACGGATACAAAGTGGTTCTGGGAACATCGCCGGAATAGTTTCATTTGCTATGGGAGCAATAAAGGAGAGAATAGGAGAGTTGGTGAAACTATCACCAATGTTGAGGGAGAATCTGATTGTTGCTGTTGACTCGGTAAAGAGCAACAGGCTCCGTTCCGTGCTCACCATTCTCATTATTGCCATAGGAATCACCTCGCTGGTTGGAGTGCTTACCGCTACCGATGCTCTCAAGGGGCAGGTAGGCGATACCTTTATGAAGGCCGGCACCTCCAACTTCACAATTGGAATGGCCAAATACGACCGCGAGAACTCATCGGCACATACCAGAATACTCAATGCTCCGCAAATAACGGTTCATCAGGCGCAGCTCTTTCAGCAGCTCATTTCGGCCGATGGATTTCTGGTGGCCGTGTGGCGTAATGCTGCATATTCTGCAACGGCAAAATACAAGGGCGAGGAGACCACTCCCAATCTTTTGGTCGTAGCTTCGGATATCAACTATTTGGCATACAATGCAGCCGAACTCTCAAGCGGGGATAATTTCACAAACGAGGATTTGGAAAACGGTGCAGCTGTATGCATTGTTGGAAGTTCCGTTGGGGAGAAACTCTTCAAAAAACAGGAGGCTGTAGGCAACACAATTGAGGTGTCGGGAGCAAGATTCCGTATAATAGGTGTTGTGAAACAGCAGGGAAGAAAACCTGACGGAAGCATTGATGACCAGGTAATTATTCCAATAAACCGGGAGCGTGCATCCTTTACATCCACTAGCTCCTATACCATTGGTGTGCATCCCGCCGCGAATTACACCTTTGAAGATGCGAAGGCGCACGCAAGAAGTGTATTCAGAGCTGTTCGAAGGCTCACTCCAGCCGATAGCGATGATTTTACCATTACCAGTAGCGCAGGTATGTTCGAGCAGATGAACAAGGTTCTTGGAATCATTACCCTTGTTGCCGCTGCAATTGGCCTCATAACACTTCTTGGAGCGGCCGTGGGGCTCATGAACATAATGCTTGTGAGCGTGAAGGAGCGCACTGCGGAGATAGGAACCCGTAAGGCCCTCGGCGCATCTTCTGCACGCATACGTCAGCAGTTCCTCTTTGAGTCAATATTCATAAGCCAGGTTGGCTGTATCTTCGGGGTAATTCTTGGCCTTATAATTGGAAATCTCACCGCTCTTATTATGAAGGCAGGCTTTGTAATGCCGTGGCTCTGGATTTTCTTTGCAATTGTTCTCTGCGTAATTGTGGGAATAGCATCAGGCTATATCCCTGCCAAAAAGGCTGCCGCCCTCGACCCTATTGAGGCGTTGAGGTACGAATAGTCGGCAATGGCTGTTCTATAAGTGAACGGCTCTTATTGGGAAACCGTAATATTGGCTTATGCGGTAGGCATCTGTATAGCTTGTGCCAAATCCTAAATTCCATGCATAGAATCCCAAGCCAAATGAGGAGAGCCAGATATGGCCGTCTGTTCCGGTGCAATGAAGAGCGTTGCGGTCACCGTATCCTGTAGCCGGTAAGAAGATATATCTTCCTTCATATCCGCTTTTCCTGCTTGTGAATACTCTTCCTCTGACGCCTGTGCCATTGAAATTTTCACTCCATGTTATGTCACAGTTGGCAAAGAGCTCTTCTATATCTCCCAGGGTGGGCATTCTCCATCCGTCTCCAAGTATTGCGTGTGCGGCATCATATTGAATGGAGAGATTCCAATTGGAGTCCAGTTTATATTCAGGATAATTGATGAATCCTCCATTTGACCATTCTGCGCCGTTCCAGCTCTGTCCTTCTACATCTCCCCAAGCAAAGAATCGTCCTGATTCCTCTGGACTGGTTGCACCAATATTGCATGTTGCCCATTTTGCAGAGAGGCCAAGGTCTACATAATTGCAAGTGGTCTGGGCAAAGGTTGGCCTGCATATACAGACAAGAAGAACAAACAGTATAGGTTTAATGCTCGGTTTCATTCTCGGACTCATTTCTTGAGTATTGTAAATGAGTCGAAGGTCTCTCCATTTTCATCGAACACAATTACTTTCATCTCTTTTTCAGATACGAAAATCTTTGCTCCCAAGGTTTTGGGATTGGTTTTCAAATCAAATACCTTTGCGTGGAGGCCGTCTTTATAGAGTCCTTCATCTGGAGATCTGTACTTGTTGCCGGATGAACCCAGATCCAAATACCAGGTGCCGCTTCCTTTTGCAGAAACCCTCGCATCACCTTTGAGGGCAAAGGTGCGGGAGTACATGTGGTCGTGGCCGCTCACAACAAGGTCAACTCCGGCCTGGTCGAATACTGGATACCAAAGAGGGGTGAAATACTTGCGCACACCGCTATCCTCCTGGTAGGAGCCGTAGATTGACTTGTGGCCGAATACCACCAGGTAGTCGTAAGTTCCCTTCAGCGGGAGAATGGTTTTTCTGAACCAATCGGCCTCGCGTATGAATTGAGGGCAGAGGTATGTGTTTGAGTCGCCGCAGTTGAGGCTCACAAAGAGCACGTTGTTGTAGTAGAAGTAGTAGTTTGAGTTCCTGTACTCGGGGCAGCCGTTCTGTGGGTTTGTCAGTATGGCGTTGTATGTCAGGTTTGAAGGCATCTGCGGTATGTGCTTCTCGCCCTCGGGTTTGATGCCCCAGTACTCGTGATCACCTGGTGCGCCTGCAAATATCAGGTCGCTCATAACAGGGTTGTCCAGTGCCCAGCGCCATTCGCTCTCGTTGGCTGCAGTGCCTGTGATGTCGCCGCTGCAGAGAAGAAGCTGGTTGTTGCCGGTGCTGGAGGATGCATTGTTGTGTGTGTTGCTATGTAAGGATGCAGGTCCTTCTGTATTGCCGGCAGGTACATTGGATGGCTTGTTGTCGGAGTAAGCACTGGTTGCCTCTTTATTGGTGGCTCCACTGATATGCCTGCTGGAGTGGGAATCATTATCTGTTAGAGTAAGGCCGGCAGCAATTGTCTTGTGGGTTGTCTCGTTGAATGGATGCTGGAAATCGGCAAATGCGAGGAAACTCCACTCCTTGGTTTGCGGCCCGGAGGCTGTGGTGAAGGAGCGCCAACATATTTCGGTTATGTTTGTGGATGCGGAATTTCTGCTGCGGAGTTCCAAACAGTCAGAGTCTGCAGAGTCTGCAGAAACTGCAGAGACTACAGTGGACTTAGTGGACTCGGAGGTCCTGGCTATTGAATAGTAATATTTTGTTCCAGGTTGCAGGGAGTCCAACTTTACTCTGCAGATGTATCGCGGCTGCTGGAAGAGAGAATCGCCTTTGTCGTACGACCAAAGCTCCTCAGTAGGGTTTATTTCAATAATTTTTGAAGGGATAACTGTTTGGGTGTCACCCTTAAGGCATTTTTGCCTCTCTGTAATTTTTTCATGGTGAGAGGTCTGTATGATGCCGGAATGGTGCTCGGTATTACAAGTACTGGAATGGTGTTCGGTATCCGAGGCTATGGTTGTCAAATATAGTTTTGTGCCGCTTTGTGATGCGTGCCATGTTATGTTTACCTGCCTTGATGCATCCTCGCCAGGGTTGGCTGTAATGAGGTGTATGATGATGAGTGGCAGAGTGATTAGGGATGAAAGTATGCTCATTTCTTATTTTGGAGTTCTTTTATGGTTTGTTTTCATTCTATTAAAAATTTTTGAAAATGAAATTTTTCAAAAATTTTGTAAGAGTCTGAGAGCCGTTCCGCTCCGCTGCACTCTCGCATAAATTTTTAATATCCGCCTTTGTCGAAATGAAAAATTTCATGCTCGGTTTCATTTTGGGGTATTAATTGCTTAAATTTCCCCTAAAATGGTGTTTGTGTTGTCAAACGGGGTAGAAATAACCAAATTCTACCCCATATTTTTAGATGGTGGTTTGCTGGAGGAGTGTAAAACCCTGGAGGAGTACGAGACGCTGAAAGTGCCGTCATCACAGAGGGTTACCCAGTCGCCTTCATTAACGGTTACAAATCCTTCTGGCGTATTGAGACTTAACATGTTGAACCCCATGCAGAAGTATGGGGCAAGGACGGCATCACCGGCAAAGGCCTTGATTTCAGTATAGTTTGTTCCGGTGTATTGAATCTGCTGCATATTCGTTTTCAGCTTACATGCTTAAGGCCTTTATCATGGCACCAAGGTTTGCGGTAAGGAGTTTTACACCTATCGCAAGTAGAACAACACCAAAAAACTTTCTCAAGATTGAGATGAGGGTTCCTCCAAGGATTTTCTCAAGTTTTCCGAGGTGCTTGAGGACAAGGTAGTCAATGACTATGTTAATCATGAGGGCAATGAGTATGTTGATGTCTGCATACTCAGCGCGAAGCGAGATGATTGTTGTGAGGGCTCCCGGGCCTGCAATGAGCGGAAATGCTATTGGAACCACCGTTGAGCCTCCGCCGGCAGGGTCGTTCTTGAAGATTTCAATGCCTAGAATCATTTCAAATGCCATGATGAAGAGCACTATTGAACCTGCAACTGCAAATGATTGGATATCGACGCCAAAGAGTCTCAGGGCCGCATCTCCCAGGAAATAGAATACAACGAATATTCCCAGTGACACCAGTGCTGCCTGGGTTGGGCTGAACTTGCTCCCACTATTCTTCAGTGAAAGGAAAATAGGAATCGACCCCGTTATATCAATAATGGCGAACAGTACCAGGAATGCTCCCGTAAGTTCTTTGAATGAAAATGCGAACATGATTTTATTTTATTTGTGCAGATGAATCGGCGTTAGCATTTATGCCAGCATTGACGTTAGCATTCCGTTAATATTTACGTTGACGTTAGTATTTACGTTAGTCTTCACGTTAGTATTCACGTTAATATTTACGTTGGCATTGACGTAAACATTTATGTTAGCGGTTGCGTTGTCATTTATGCAGGCGTCATCATTAACATCTGTCTTGCAAATTTAACCACTGGAGGGCAGAATTGCAAGATGGAGATGTTATAGTACGATGAACTGAGAATGATTGTGTTGGCTTGTGATATTCCCTTGGGGAGTGAGGGCCTTGGGCGAGAGATGCTCCTTCGGAGAATGATGGTCTCATGGCAAATGGTGGTCTCTTGGTAAAAGGTGGTCCTATTGGCAAATGAGGTTCTCTTGGCAAATGGTGGTCCTATTGGATATGTCTGGTGATTTTTTGCAGGTGTCGCCGTTTGTTTGGCAATTGGGCATGCACCTCGCATATTTGGGGCAGGTCTCCGATATTTATGGGGCAGGTGCGATTTTACACAGGGGACCTGCCCCGCAAAATGGTCTCCCAGCTATCTCCAGTGGGGCAGGTCGGCACTACAAAACAGCACCTGCCCCAAATTTTGCCACCACCTGCCCCAAAAATTTCCTTGACCTGCCCCATCTGTACGGACCGGCATCCTCAAATTTCAGTCTGAACCCCCAAACGGCCACAAAACCACCCCTTTTTGTGGCCAAATCACCTTCCGGAACCCCAAACGGCCACAAAACCACCCCTTTTTGTGGCCGTTTTGTGACCAATCCCGTGTCTGGCTATTGGCCACCGCGGGCCACCCGTGTCTGGCTAACAAAAATTGAAGTAACTTTTTCTGTACCTTTGTCATTATGGATAATGGAAATGAGTTATTCCCCATAGTTGACCTGAAAGGCAACGTGACGGGAAAAGTGTTGCGCTCGGTAGCGCACAGCGGATCAAAGATATTGCACCCAGTGGTTCACCTCCATCTTTTCAACTCCAAAGGTGAGGTATATCTGCAGCATCGCCCTGACTGGAAGGATATACAGCCTGGCAAGTGGGACACTGCGTGCGGAGGTCATGTGGCGTATGGTGAGAGCATAGAGGAGGCCCTTGAGCGCGAGGTGGCGGAAGAGCTTGGAATCCGCGACATCCCTATGAATTTTGTTGATAAATATGTTTTCACCTCCACCAGAGAGTGCGAACTTGTTCACGTGCATACCGCACGTTACGACGGAACGGTGAATCCTGACGCGCGGGAGCTCGACGGTGGACGTTTCTTCTCACCTGAGGAGATAGAGTCCCGCATGGGAACCGGCTTCTTCACTCCCAATTTCGAGAGCGAGTGGAAGCGTTTTTCCGCAATTTTCAAAAAAGAGTTATCTTTGCCGTTTGTATAGATTGGGGTGGTTTGTCGGGAGACTGTAGCTGCACAATCTTGTAATTTGCATATATTTTTAAGATGAAGGATTTTAACAATCAGATTAAGTCTGCTGGCCGTAGAGCCGGTAGCAGAGGTGCTGAATCAGCCGGGAGAGGCTCATTTGGCATGGGAACCCTTGAAGGATTCGGTGAGGAGAGAAAACCAAGGGCTCCAAGAACTCGCAGAAGCTTTGGCTCGGAAGAGGGTCGTGAGGAGAGGAAGAGCAGAACTCCGAGAAGTGCCGGAGCACCTAGAACCAGGAGAAGTTTCGGTTCAGATGAGGGTCGTGAGGAGAGAACAACCAGAGCTCCACGCACAAGAAGAACATTTGATCAGCAGGAGAGAGAGTTCACTCCTAAAACACGAAATTCGAGAGCTGCGTCTGCTTCAAGAG
>DCHN01000093.1:17714-36431 GCA_002315995.1 Bacteroidales bacterium UBA1751
CACAGAAGGCAGATGATGGCCTGGTAAGACTCAACAAGTTCATTGCCAATAGCGGTATTTGCTCAAGAAGGGAGGCCGACGAATATATTGCTGCAGGCCTTGTTACTGTGAACGGCGAAACTGTTACAGAACTCGGAACAAAAGTATCCTATTCAGATGACATCCGTTTCAACGGAGAGAGACTTCGTGGCGAGGAGAAGGTCTACATAGTTATGAACAAACCGAAGGACTTCGTTACAACAGTAAGTGACCCGCATGCTGAAAATACCGTAGTTCAGCTCGTTGCAAACAAGTGCAAGGAGAGGGTATATCCTGTTGGAAGGTTGGACAAGTCAACAACCGGAGTGCTTCTTCTTACAAATGACGGTGAACTTGCAGAGCAACTCACTCATCCATCATATCAGAAGAAGAAGATATATCAGGTTACTCTTGACAAGAATCTTAAAGGCAATGACTTTGCACAACTCATGGAGGGTATCACCTTGGAAGACGGCCCTATTGCAGCCGATGACCTGCAGTATACATGCGATGACAAATCTGTTGTAGGCATAGAGATTCACTCGGGCAGGAACAGAATTGTAAGGCGTATGTTTGAGTCATTGGGATACAAGGTACGCAAGCTCGACCGCGTATATTTTGCAGGCCTTACAAAGAAGAACCTCAGACGCGGCGCATGGAGATTCCTCACCGAGCAGGAGGTTGCAATGCTGAAGATGAACTCTTACAATTAGGTTTTGTGAAACGAAATCGAGCATGAAATTTTTCATTTTGCCAAAGGCGAATATTAAAAATTTATGCGAGAGTGCAGCGGAGCGGCTCTTAGACTTTTACAAAATTTTTTAATAGAATGAAAAAATAAGGAGATAAAGGTTGGCAAGTATTTTTGAAGATGTTTTGCTTGGAAGAGGGAGTGTAGTGGGCTACACGACCGATGAGAAGTGAAAAACTGACCTAAAAGACGACGACAAGATTACCAAGTTCATTTTTGAGATTCACTAAATAAACACTGATATATCATGTCACATAGAGCTGGATTCGTGAATATCATAGGCAATCCTAACGTGGGCAAGTCAACACTGATGAATGCCTTCGTTGGGGAGAAGCTTTCAATTGTCACCGCCAAGGCACAGACAACAAGGCACAGAATAATGGGAATTGTGAATGGTGAAGATTACCAAATAGTCTTTTCCGACACTCCCGGCATTCTCAAGCCAAGCTATATGCTCCAGCAGAGCATGCTTGACTTTGTAGATGGAGCCATTGGTGATGCGGATATTATTCTTTACGTAACCGATGTTGTGGAGAAGGGTGAGAAGAACAGGGAGTACATTGAAAAGCTCAACAATGTTGTCTGTCCTGTAATTCTTGTTGTTAACAAGATAGACCAATCTTCACAGGAGGAGGTTACTGCCCTCATAGCAAAGTGGAAGGAGCTGGTGCCAAAGGCGGAGATCTATCCGGCCAGTGCTAAAGAGAAGTTCAATCTCGACAATATTTTTTCACGTATAGTTGAGTTGCTTCCTCCTCAGCCTGCATGGTACGACAAGGATGTCTTCACCGATAAGAGCATGCGTTTCTTTGCATCCGAGATTATACGTGAGAAGATTCTTCTCAACTACAGTCAGGAGATTCCGTATTGCACTGAGGTGGTTATTGAGAGTTTCCACGAGGGTGAGGAGATGTATACAATAGAGGCTGTAATAAACGTGATGCGAGAGTCGCAGAAGGGTATTATCATAGGTCCTAAGGGAATGGCCTTGAAGAAAGTGGGCACACAGGCGCGCAAGGATATGGAGAATTTCTTCGAAAAAAAGGTGTTCCTGAAGATGTTCGTGAAGGTTGATGCCGGGTGGCGCGAGAGTAAAAAGGAGTTGAAAAAGTTCGGGTATATTAATTAATACTATTCAAACAGATGGCAGAGGAATTTGATGAGAAGGATATCAAGGCCATAGCTTATGATGATTCAGCTATGGTTGAACAGGAAGAGGAGCAGGGAGCAGATGAGAACAGGTTCAGCAAGTTTACTGCTGATGCATCCGGCAGCAGATACAAACTTACCGGAATGTATCAGGACTGGTTTCTCGACTATGCATCATATGTAATTCTCGACCGTGCCGTTCCGCATATTACAGATGGTCTGAAACCGGTTCAAAGACGTATTCTTCATGCAATGAAGATGATTGATGATGGCCGTTACAACAAGGTGGCCAACATCATAGGTCAGACAATGCAGTACCATCCGCATGGAGATGCTTCAATTGGAGATGCACTTGTACAGCTTGGCCAGAAGGAGCTTCTCATTGACTGTCAGGGAAACTGGGGAAACATACTTACAGGTGATGATGCTGCGGCTCCAAGATATATTGAGGCACGTTTGAGCAAGTTCGCTCTTGATGTTGTATTCAATCCAAAGACTACCGAATGGGTTCCTTCATACGATGGCAGAAATCAGGAGCCGGTAAATCTTCCAGTCAAGTTTCCGCTTCTTCTTGCACAGGGTGCCGAGGGTATTGCAGTTGGTTTGGCGTCAAAGATTCTTCCGCACAACTTCAATGAGCTCATAGATGCTGCAATAAGCTATCTGCGTGGTGAGGAGTTTGAATTGTATCCCGATTTCCCTACAGGCGGTTTGATGGACTGCTCAAGGTACAACAGGGGTTTGCGCGGAGGTAGCATAAGGGTGCGTTCAAGGATTTCGAAGATAGACAAGAAGACCATTGCCATTACCGAGATTCCTTACGGCAAGAGCACATCAACCATAATAGAGAGTATTATAAAGGCTTCTGAAAAGGGAAAAATCAAGATAAAGAGGGTTGATGACAATACTGCCCAGAGTGCCGAGATTGTAATCACTCTTCCTAACGATGTCTCTCCGGACAAGACAATAGATGCACTCTATGCCTTTACCGACTGCGAGGTTTCAATATCGCCGAACTCCTGCGTTATTATGGAGAAGCACCCTCACTTCATGGGTGTTGACCGTATTCTCAAGTATAATGCAGATTATACCAAACATCTTCTCCAAACAGAGTTGAATATAAGGCTTGGAGAGTTGGAGAATGACTGGCACTGGTTCTCGCTTGAGAAGATATTCTTTGAGAACAAGGTCTACAGACTCCTTGAAAATGATTCAAAGAGCTGGGAGTATCAGCTGGAGGAGATATTTACCAAGATGCTCTATTACCAGAAGCTTCTCCATAGACCTATTACAATGGATGACATAAACAAACTGGTTGAAAAACCGGTGCGCAAGATATCCAAGTTTGACGTAAAGGAGGTTGAGGAGAAGATTCTCAAGGTTGAGAAGGAGATTGAGAAGATCAAAAGGGATCTCTCTGATATGGTAGCCTTCACCATAAAGTACTACAAAGGACTCAAGGAGAAGTATGGAGAACGCTTCCCACGCAATACCGAGATATGCTCGTTTGAAAATATTGAGGCCACCAAGGTTGCCGCTTCCAATGCCAAACTCTATGTTAACAGGGCTGAGGGCTTTGTTGGAATGGACCTGAAGAAGGATGAGTCGGCGGAGTTCGTGTGCGACTGCTCCGATATTGATGATGTAATTGTATTTACAAAGGACGGTAAGTTCAAGGTGTCCAAGATAAAGGATAAGGAGTTCTTCGGAAAGAACATCATACACGCCGATGTTTATGTAAAGAATGACAACAGAACAATTTACAATGTCATATATCGCGATGGAAAGGTTGGTAACAGCTATGTCAAGCGTTTCACCGTACCTGCCATTACAAAGGATAAGGAGTATGATATAACTGCCGGTTCGCCTGATTCTCAGGTACTCTGGTTTACGGCCAACCATAACGGCGAGGCTGAGATTGTAAAGGTATTCCTGCGGCCAAATCCTAAGGTGAAGAAACTCCTGCTGGAGTACAACTTTGCGGAGCTTTCAATAAAGGGCAGGGCTGCACGTGGAAATACACTTACCAAGCACTCTGTGCATAAGATTCAGCTCAAGACAAAGGGCGTTTCAACTCTTGGCGGCAAGAGGCTCTGGTTCGATACCGACGTGAACAGACTCAACGATCAGGGACATGGCATACTGCTGGGCGAGTTCCATGGGGGTGATCAAATACTTGCTGTGTTCAAGGATGGTACATATTATACCACCAATTATGATTTGAGCAACAAGTATCAGGGCGACATTCAGTTTATATGCAAGTTCAACGATTCAAAGTGCTACAGTGCCCTCTATCTCGATGGCGAGTCTGGATTCATATATCTGAAGAGGTTCAGTTTTGAGAAGTCTGACAATATGCCTCAGCCATTCATATCAACGGCCAAAGGCTCCGCTCTTCTTGAAATAGTTGGTTATGGCGAGCCGAAGGTTGAGATTATTTTTGGCGGAAGGCACGAAGGACGCCCTTCTGAAATAGTTGATGCTATAGATTTCATTGCTCAGAAGAGCTTCAGGGCAAAGGGAAAGAGACTCTCATATTTCGATATAGGTAAGGCATCATTTGTACCTGTGGAGGAGTCTGAAGATGATTTGGGTGAGGCTACTGAGTTGGACGAGGATGCTGTAATGGATGATACTCCTGCTGAAACCGGAGATAATGCCGCTGATTTTACCAAGCCTGAGAATATGGTTGGTAAAGATGATTCCGGAAATTTGGATGTAAATAAGGTAGATGCGGAGAGTGTTGAAAAGGTTGCTCTGTTTGATATGGGAGATGTTATCTTCGATGATGACTCCCAGCCTACACTCTTCTAGATATGATAATAGCTCTTTGTGGATTTATGGGTGCCGGGAAGAGCACTGTGGGCAAGTATCTTGCCTCTCTGCTCTGCTGCGAGCAGATAGATCTTGACGCCTACATCTGCAAAAGGGAGGGGAAAAGCGTTCCTGAAATCTTTGATGCTGTGGGAGAAACCGGTTTTCGCGCTGCCGAAGGGGAGTGCCTGAGGGAGATTGTTGAAAGATACTCATCAGCATCTTCTCCTGACGCTGTTTCGTGTGTTCTATCGCTTGGAGGGGGCGCTCCACTGAACCCTATGTGTTTTGATTTGATATGTAAAGGCACAATGTGCTTCTATCTTAAGGTTCCTGTTGAGTTGCTTCAGACGCGTCTTATAAAGAACCACGCGCAGCGGCCGCTTCTTGCCGGAAAGAGTCTGCAGGAGCTCAAGGCGTATGTGGAGGAGAAGGTGGCGCAGCGGGAGGATATCTATCGCAAGTGCTCAAAAAGAGTCATAGATACAGCGGGCAAGAGCATAGAGCAAATTGCATTTGAAATTGCAAATTTCTGACTATAGGGAGTGCTTACACGTTGGGATGCATAAATGCTATAATTAAGGATTCAATATAAAAGCAGGATATGAAAAGGATTTTTTTGGTTTTCGCGCTCATGGCAGCGGTCGTTTTTTCTGCTGATGCGCAGGATATTATGGGAGGTCACTACAAGAAGGCACTTGTTATTGGAGCACATCCCGATGACCCTGAATCAATGTGCGGCGGCACAATGCTCAAACTCAAGGAGCAGGGATGTGAGGTGGTCTGCGTCTATTTCACTCAAGGCGAGGGCGGCATTCCTGGCAAGAGCGAGGAGGAGGCGCGTGAAATACGCCACGGTGAGGCACTCAACTCCTGCGCGGTTATGGGTATCCGTCCAATTTTCATGACACAGATAGACGGCCGCTCTGAAATAAACAAGGCGCGTTACGACGAAATGAAAGCCGTAATTGAGGCGGAAAAGCCTGATCTTGTTATTACCCACTGGCCGATAGATTCCCATCGCGACCACCGCAACTGCGCCATTCTGGTGTATGATTCGTGGAGAAGAACCGGCTACTCTTTTGACCTCTTCTACGTTGAGGTAATGACCGGCAACCAGACACAGAACTTCAATCCTGACAGCTATGTCGATATCACTTCGGTAAGGGAGAAGAAACTTGAGGCGTACCTCTGCCACAAGAGCCAGAACCTTGAGAAGAATATTGCCGGTTACCACGACCCTATGGAGCGCATGCGCGGTATGGAGTTCCATTGTCAGTGGGCTGAAGCCTTCATACGCCAAATAGGACCCGGGAAAAAGTAGCCATATGGAAGAACCGATTCTTAACGCACACAACAAGGCTGAATACGAGCCGGCTCATACGGCAGAACATATTTTAAACCGTACAATGGTTAACATGTTCGGATGCCCGCGCTCAAAGAATGCGCATATTGAGCGCAAGAAGTGCAAATGTGATTACCAGTTGAATCAGATTCCTACTGATGAGCTGGCGTCAGAATATCTTGTAGGGGTACTTGATTTCGCAGAGGAAGAGGGCGTTGCCGGGAACGGAGGTGCCGGCGGCACAGCGGTTGCGGGCGGAGAGCATTTCCGCTATCCACTCGGGTGAGTGCTTGCCTGTGCCAACTTCAAGAAGGGAGCCCACCATTGCTCGCACCATGTTCCTTAGAAAGCGGTTTGCGCGTACTTCGAAGTAGTATGCCCTACTGGAGATAGCGGAACTCTCTATCTTATGCCACTTGGCGTAGGTGACATTGCAGATGGAGTTCGTGTTGCCGCCGCGCAGTTTCTCAAGGGAGGAGAAGTCCTGAGTGCCGAGGAAGTGCTCTGCGGCGCGGTTCATTGCGTCAACATCCAGTTCGCGGGCGTGAATCTGATATGAGAACTCCTCAAGAAAAGGCTCTTTTCCCAGATGTATGTAGTAACGGTAGCATCTTTCAATGGCATCGAAGCGTGCGTGGGCATCGTCGGCCACCTGCGCAATGTTGTTAATGGCTATTGATTTTGGCAGAATGGCATTTAATTTGTAGCATATATAGGCCGGCTCCATTTGAAGGGGCTCGGAGGTGTCAAAGTGTGCAACATAGTTTATGGCATTTACGGCAGTATCTGTTCTGCCGGCGCCTGTAACCTTGATTTCCTCGTGAAACAGCGTTGAGAGGGCATCCTGAAGGGTTTGCTGAACAGATGAGGCATTATCCTGAATCTGCCATCCGCAAAACGGGGCGCCGTTGTAAGAAATAGAGAGGAAATATCGCATATTTTGTTAATTTTGGAGGTTTTTTTGGCTTCGAGGCTGAATATTTTTGCAAAGATACTCCTTGAAGGTGAAATTCATGGTTCTTTGCAAAAGAATTTGGGTGCTGAAAAATAAAAATGGTTTTGAAATACAGTAAAAATTATAATATCAAACGTTTATGGATAGCGTAAATATCAAAGAATTGAATGACAGGATCCAGAAGGAGAGCGCTTTTGTGGATATCATATCCATGGAGATGAACAAGGTCATTGTTGGACAGAAGCATCTTGTTGAGTCACTTCTCATTGGAATGCTTGCCGACGGCCACATTCTCCTCGAGGGTATGCCTGGTCTTGCAAAGACCTTGGCCATTAACACTCTGGCCAACATTGTGGATGCAAAGTTCAGCAGAATACAGTTCACACCTGACCTTCTGCCAGCCGATGTAATAGGTACCCTCATATACAGCCAGAAGAGTGAGACATTCCAGGTAAAGCAGGGACCTATCTTTGCCAACTTCGTATTGGCCGATGAGATTAACCGTTCACCTGCCAAGGTACAGTCGGCACTTCTGGAGGCAATGCAGGAGAGGCAGGTTACCATTGGCGACCAGACCTATCCGCTTCCTAAGCCATTCCTCGTAATGGCAACACAGAACCCGGTAGAGCAGGAGGGAACCTATCCGCTTCCTGAAGCACAGGTAGACCGTTTCATGCTCAAGGTTGTTGTCTCATATCCGAAGAAGGAGGAGGAGAGAATGATTATTCAGATGCACAATAGCGGCAGCTTCCCTAAAGCTTCAACAGTTCTCAAACCTGAGGATATTGTAAGGGCACGCAGCGTTGTGAAGGATGTTTACATGGACGAGAAGATTCAGAGATATATTGTTGACATTGTCTTTGCAACCAGAAATCCTGAGGAGTTCGGCCTGGGACAGTATAAGGATCTCATTGCATACGGTGCTTCTCCACGTGCCAGCATCTCTCTTGCAATGGCTGCAAAGGCATACGCATTCATAAAGAGAAGAGGTTACGTTGTTCCTGAAGATGTAAGAATCGTAAGCGAGGATGTCCTCCGTCACAGAATTGGTCTTACATACGAGGCTGAAGCTGAAAACGTGAAGACCACCGACATCATTACAGAAATCATTAATAAGGTTGAGGTTCCTTAGTAGATTATGGAGAGCGATCTTTTAAAGAGGGTAAGGAAAATTGAGATAAAGACAAAGTCCCTGAGTCATCAGATCTTTGCCGGCGAATACCACTCCGCATTCAAGGGAAGGGGTATGGCATTCAGCGAGGTGCGTGAGTATCAGTACGGCGACGATGTGAGAAACATGGACTGGAACGTTACGGCCCGTTTGAGGAGTCCTTACGTCAAGGTCTTTGAAGAGGAGAGGGAACTTACCGTTGTGCTCCTGGTTGATGTGAGTTCTTCCGGAATATTCGGAACGGATTCAAAGAGCAAAAGGGAGCTGATATCGGAGATTGCAGCAACACTTTCATTCTCGGCATCGGCCAATAACGATAAGGTGGGGGCACTCTTCTTCAGCTCGAAGATTGAGAAGTTCATTCCTCCAAAGAAGGGAAGAAGCCATTTGCTCATGATTCTCCGTGAGCTTCTCGAGTACAAGCCGGAGAACGAGGGTACTGATATCTCGCAGGCCCTGAGGTTCCTTACCAATGCAATAAAGAAGAAGTGCAACGCTTTTCTGCTAAGTGACCTTCTTGATGTGAATGCCAACGGTAGCCCACGTTATGAGGAGGCACTGAAAATTGCTGTGAACAGGCACGATATATCTGTTATTAACGTCTATGACCCACGCGAGAGGGAACTTCCGAATGTGGGACTCATTCGCGTGAGGGACTCCGAGAGTGGCGAGACATTCCTTGCCGACACATCTAGCAGGCGTTTCCGCAATATGTACAGCCAGTGGAACCGCACGGTTACAGAGAGCGCCGTATCCCTGTTCCGCAGATATAATGTAAGCAGTGTCAGCGTTGCAACAAATGGAGATTATGTAAAGGGGCTGCTTGCACTCTTTTCCGGAAGGTGATTATATGAATTTTACCGCTGAGGCGGCATTTGTGATATGTTCAGAAATTATTTGAAATTTTTCTTTTCTACTGCGATAGTTTCACTCCTTCTTCCGTTGGGAGTTGAAGCCGCGGCTTGTGACGGAGCATCTTGCGGAGTTGACAGGTTCCGTGGTGCTGAGCCTCAGAACGGGGAGAACGGACGCTCGCAGGTGAAGAGCTCAACCATTTCAAAGGACTCCATTCTCATTGGAGACCAGGTGATATGGAAAAGTGTCATTGACTTTCCAAAGTGTGACTCAATAGTTGTTGAGCCATACTCCAGGATACTTGCCGAAGACAGTGTTGCCAACAAGGTTGAGGTTGTTGCTGAGTTTGTGCTCGATACTGCAAAGCTCAAGACCCTGGCCGGAGAGATTGAGGCCAAGGTGATTCTCACCTCTTTTGACAGCGGAAGTTTCCAGCTTCCCGCTCCTCAAATAGCATATTTCACTGATGGTAATCTTCACTATATAGATTTTGAAAATACCCCTAAACTTGAGGTCAACACCATTCAGGTTGACACAACAGGATTCGAGGTGAAGCCTATTAAGGGTCAGATACGTTATCCTGTTACATTCAAGGAGATTCTTCCTTGGATTCTGCTTGTTCTGGGAGTAGCCGCATTGGTATGGCTCGGCTGGTGGCTTGTGAAGAGATATCTCAAGAAGAAGAGAGAGCGTGAAATTCAGGATCCTCCTCATATTGTAGCCCTCAGGGAACTCGACAGAATCAGAAGTGAGGAGCTTTGGCAGAAGGGAGAGGAGAAGGTCTTCTATTCAGATGTCACAGATGCCCTCAGACGTTACATTGAGAAGATGTACGGGGTGAGTGCCATGGAGAAGACAACCGCACAGATATTTGACGAGCTCAAGGATTGCGCTCTGCCTCAGGCTCGCTTCGACGAGCTGCATCAGCTCTTCCAAATGGCGGATCTTGTGAAGTTTGCCAAGATGGTTCCTGACAAGGCGGAGAACGAGAGCGTCATTCCTACATCGGTAAGGTTTGTGAACGACACCTACGAGCAGTATCTTGAGAAGTTGGCCGAAGAGGAGCGCAAAGCCAAGGAGAAGGAGGCCAAGGAGTCGGCTGAAAAGTCAGAGGTGCCAGGCAGTGAGCCAAGGCATCCTGGAAACGGACGCAATCTGCAAGATTTTGAAAAAAATGATGGTGAGACAAAATAGGGAGGGCTGAAGTATGTTTTTTGAATATCCGAATCTTCTGTGGTTGCTTTTGCTGCTGATTCCTATAGTTGCCCTTTATGTCTATAGGGAGCTGAAGGGATTCAGACCATATCTGCTTGTTCCAACCATTATGCCTTGGAAGAGCAGAGTGGGGTGGTGGAGCAGAATATTGATGCATCTTCCTTTTGCCCTCAGATGTATTGCGCTTGCTGCAATTATTGTGGCAATTGCCCGTCCAAGGTCAAGTTCATCGTTTGAGAGAACAGACACTGAGGGTATTGATATAATGCTGGCAATGGACGTTTCAACCAGTATGCTTGCCCGTGACTTCACACCTGACCGTATCAACGCCGCAAAGGATATAGCAATAAAATTCATTTCGGAGCGTCCTTCAGACCGAATTGGAATTGCCGTTTTTGCAGGTGAGAGCTATACACAGTCGCCTCTTACCACAGACAGGGCAACCCTTATTAACCTTATGAAGGAGATTAACTGTGGAATCATTGAAGACGGTACTGCAATTGGAAACGGTCTTGCAACCGCAGTTGCACGTCTCAAGGATTCTGATGCCAAGAGCAAGGTTGTGATTCTCCTTACAGATGGTGTGAACAACTCCGGTGAAATATCTCCGCAAATGGCCGCTGAAATTGCCAAGACTTTTGGAATAAGGGTATATACAATTGGTGTTGGAGCAATGGGAACTGCACCATATCCGGTTCAGACACCATTCGGAATTGAACTTCAGCAAATTGAGGTTCAGATTGACGAGGAGTTGCTGGAGAATATTGCCGAGCAGACCGATGGAAAATATTTCAGAGCTACCGACAATACCAAGCTTCTGGAAATCTATGCAGAAATCAACAAGATGGAGAAGACCAAAACTCTGGTTGACTCCTTCCCTATATACAAGGAGCTCTTTATGTTCTATGCTCTCATAGCACTGGCGGCACTTGCCTTGGAGCTTCTTCTCAAGTGGTTTGTTGTAAGGGAAATGCCGCAATAGGAGGGAAAGAAAATGATAATATTCGCACAATATCAATATTTGCTTCTTATACTGCTTGTGCCGGTACTCTTCATACTCTACTGGCTCAATCGCAGGAACAACAGGCGCAGAGTGGCCAAATTGGGAGATCCTGCGCTTATGGACAAGCTTATGCCTTCTCGCCCGAAGGGTAAGGGGTATGTCAAGCTCGCATTTTTCTCGCTGGCATGGATATTCTTCTCAATAGGTCTGGCGCGCCCTCAAATAGGTGCCCGCCTTATGGAGAACAGCAAGAAGGGTTCTGAGATTATAATTGCACTTGACGTATCGAACTCAATGATGGCCGAAGATTACTCGCCAAACAGGCTCGAACGTGCAAAACTTGCAATTTCACGTCTTGTTGACAAGCTCTCTGGAGACCGAATAGGTCTGGTGATTTTTGCAGGCGAGTCTTTCGTGCAGCTTCCAATTACCACCGACTACGTATCTGCCAAGGTCTTTCTCAAGTCCATTTCACCGGAAAGCGTTTCAATACAGGGAACGGCATTGGCTGACGCTATCCGCACTGGTATGCGGAGTTTCAGCGGAGAGGGGCAGATGGCAACCGGAAACAAGGCAATAATCATTATTACCGATGGCGAGAATCACGAAGATGACCCGGTTGTGGCGGCTTCTGAGGCTGCGGCGGAGGGTATTAAGGTCTTTACAATTGGAGTAGGTACACCGGAGGGAAAACTGATTCCTATGGGGGACGGCAGTTTTATGAAGGACCGCGACGGCAACAATGTTGTAACCAAGCTCGATGAAACCACACTCATGGAGATAGCGCAGGCCGGCGATGGAGCATACGTGCGTGCGGGCAACACCGAGTTCGGCCTGAACCCTATTATTGATGAGCTTAAGGAGCTGCAGAGTCAGGAGTACAAATCGCAGGTCTTTGAGGAGTTTGATGAACAGTATATGTATTTCTTTGCAGTAGCGCTATTTTTCTTCATTCTGGAGTTTCTTATTGGAAACCGCGCGGCACGGCGCAGACTTTTTGCGGTTGTCGGATTCATTCTGCTCAGTGGAATGGTTACCAATGCTTCAGCACAGCTCGATAGAAGCGAGGTCCGTAAGGGCAATCGTCTCTTCAACAAGAACAATTACAGGGAGGCTGAGGTTGAGTACAGAAAGGGTCTTATAAAAGACTCACTCTCACTGGCTTCAAATTATAATTTGGCTTCAGTTCTCTATTTGGGTAATGATGCTGCATCTGCCCAGAAGAATCTTGAGGCGGTAAAGGATACCGTTTCAAGAATTCCAAATATGATTGACTGGAAAAAGGGGCGTGCTGTAAACAAGAAGAGTGCTCCGGCCGATTTCTATCACAATTTGGGAAATGTTTATGTCAAGCAGAAGAACTGGCAGGGTGCCGTTGATGCATACAAGAACAGCCTGAGACGTAATCCTACTGATATGGATACCAAGACCAATCTGGCGTATGCCCAGAAGATGCTGAAGGACCAGCAACAGAATCAGGATCAGAATCAGCAGAACCAGAATAACGACCAGAATCAGGACCAGAATAAAGATCAGAATCAGAACCAGGATCAAAACAAGGACAATAATCAGGATCAGAACAAGGATCAGAACAAAGATCAGAATCAGGACCAAAATCAGGATCAGAATAAGGACAACAACCAGAATCAGGATCAGAATCAGCAGAACCAGCCTCAGATGTCACCTCAGGCAGCCGAGCAGATGCTTCAGGCAATGCAGGCAAAGGAGGATGATACTCAGGATAAGGTGAAGAAGGAGAAGGCAAAGATGGTTGCAACCCGTCAGAAGGAGAAGAATTGGTAACGGTAAATTTGATTATAGAATAGACAATATATTATGAAGTCGGGAAAAAGGAGTTTATTGAAGTTTGTGGTGTTGGCGGTGTGCCTCTTCTCCTCAATAGGAGTGTGGGGCCAGTCGTTTTCAGTTGACGCACCGAACGTTGTTGGGGTTGGAGAGGTGTTCCAGATTGTTTACACGGCAGATGCCGATGTAGATGAATTCGTGAAGCCATCGCTCTCGGGTCTTACCCTTCTGGCCGGTCCTACACCATCCAGAATGCAGAGTTACAGCAGCATCAATGGAAAGACCTCTTCGTCGCTGCAAATAAGTTACACCATTGTGGTGAGGGCAACTGCTGCTGGAAAGGCGAAGGTCTCGCCAGCTTCCGTGAAGATAAATGGAAGGACCCTCTCATCAAGGGCTCTTGACATTGATGTTGTTGCCGATGGTTCAAGCGCGGCGGCTTCCCAGCCATCTTCATCTTCACAGAGCCAGCACAGCCAGCAGAGCGAGAGCAGCAGCTCTTCGACGGGTCAGATTTCATCTTCCGATGCTTTTCTCAATCTGGCAATAAGCAGAGGCTCCGTTGTAAAGGGAGAGCCTGTGGTTGTAACACTCAAGCTTTATGTGAAGAATGTGAACATATCCGGTTTTGAGGATGTGAAATTCCCTGTATTCAACGGCTTCTGGAGTCAGGAGCTGGAGGTTCCACAGAATATAAGTTTCGTAAGGGAGAACTACAACGGGCAGATATACAACTCTGCTGTTTTGCGTAAATGGGTTTTGCTCCCGCAGAAAACAGGCTCCATTACAATTGATCCGGCGGAGATTGTGTGCCAGTTTCAGGTGAGGGCAGGAGGTGGAAGAAGAAGTATGTTCGACGACTTCTTCGATTCATACCAAATGGTTAAGAAGAGACTCTTTACAAAGTCAGTTACAATAAACGTCAGGAATCTTCCGCAGCCAGCACCTGCAGACTTCGGCGGTGGAGTAGGCCAGCTCTCAATGAAGGTTTCACTCGGGCGCGACAGCATACCTGCGCATGAGGCGGGAACAATTACTGTTGAACTCAACGGAAGCGGTAACCTGAACCTGCTTGAGGCTCCAAAGATTCAGATTCCTTCTGACTTTGAGCAGTATGATATGAAGACCACCAACAACTATTCAAATGGTGCTGCTGGAATGAGTGGAAGCAGGACATTCGAGTTCCCGTTCATTCCTAGAAGTGAGGGCGTGTTTGAAATACCCGCGGTTACATACTCATATTACAACATCAAATCCGGCAAATATGAGACTCTCAAGAGCCAGCCTCTCACTATAAAGGTTACCAAGGGAAGTGCAACTTCAGCAGGAAATACAGTAATAAGTGGAATGAGTAAACAGGCGGTGGCCAACCTTGGAAGTGACATAAGGTATATATCCAATGCATCTGCCTCTTTCTCCAACAAGGGCAAGCAGTTCATTGGCTCCCTGCTCTTCTTTGCATGCATAGCTCTGCTTGTACTGCTCGTATGGGCTGGAGATCTTCTTCTTTGCAGACGTGCCCGCCTGAAGGGTGATGTGAGAAGAACAGCCAACAGAAAGGCCAATAAGGTTGCCAACGCAAGGCTCAAGAGCGCTTCTGCTTACCTTGCCAAAGATCTTGGAAGTGCCTTCTACGAAGAGTTGCACAAAGCCTTGCTCGGATATGTTTCTGACAAGCTTGCAATAAAGTTCGCTGACATGCAGCGAGATACTATTGAGCAGACGCTCGTTTCACATAATATTGAACCTGAGACAATAGGCAGTTTCATGGAGCTGCTTGACGAGTGCGAAATGGCCCGGTACTCTTCATCTGCAGCATACGAGCATTCGGCAATGCAGGCACAGTTCAGCAAGGCGGTTGAGACCATATCATCATTTGAAAACAAATTGTAACGGTAATATCATGAAACACTATATAATAGCTATTATTCTGGTTTTAACCTCATCTTCGGCGTTTGCCTCAGCACAGACCGAGCAGTTGTGGAAAGAGGGGAATGATGCGTACGCAATGGGTGAGTTTTCAACGGCGCTTGAGAAGTATTCTGCAATAGAGGGCTTGGGCAAGGAGAGCGATAAACTCTATTTCAATATAGCCAACACATACTACAAACTTGGCAATACAGGCAAGTCAATTCTCTATTATGAGAGAAGTCTCAAACTCAATCCTGCCAACAAGGATGCCGCTGTGAATCTTGAAATAGCAAGATTGGGTGCCACTGACAAAATAGAGACTATAAACGAGGTTATATTCGTTGAGTGGATACGCAATATACGCAATGCCTGTTCATCGAACAAATGGTGTCTGGTTGGATTTTTGCTTCTTGCAGTTACAGGGGTTCTCTTCCTCTTTTTCAGACATCTTCCGTGGCTGGGTTGGAGAAAGACATCCTTTGTACTGAGTTGTGTGGTATTTGCATTTGCTCTCATAGCTTTTCTTTTCTCAGCATCTTTGAAGGCTGTTGCGCAGGATTCCAGCTATTGCATCATAACGGCGTCACACAGCAATGTGAAGAGCGCACCTAATGCAACAGGAAACAATCTCTTCATTATTCATACCGGAACAAAGGTTCATACTATTGAACAGGCCGGTGAGTGGAGCAGAGTGGAACTTACTGATGGACGTCAAGGATGGATGCTCACCGCTGATGCGGAGGTAATCTAGTCTCTTGATATGACGCGCGAAGGTAGTATATATAAGGTTACCCTTGTTGGAGGAGCAGTGAACGTTGTTCTGCTCCTTTTCAAGTTTTTGGCCGGCATTTTGGGTCATAGCTCTGCTATGGTTGCTGATGCTGTTCACTCTTTGTCTGACTTTGCAACCGATATTGTTGTCATTCTCTTTGTTCATATAAGCGGGAAGCCTCAGGATGAGAACCATGATTATGGCCATGGGAAATATGAAACCCTTGCCACAACCATAATAGGTATTGCTCTGGGGGCTATTGGTGCGGGAATATTGTACAACGGTGCAGTTGATATTCTCCATTGGGCTCAGGGTGAGGAACTTCCTTCTCCGGGAGTAATTGCTTTATGGGCAGCTCTGGCATCAATTCTTCTGAAGGAGGCAACCTACCAATACACCTTCCGTGCTGCCAAGAGACTATCTTCGCCTGCTATGGAGGCCAATGCCTGGCATCACAGGAGCGATGCCCTTTCATCAATAGGAACTGCAATTGGAATTGGAGGCGCTATTCTGCTGGGAAACAGGTGGAATGTACTTGATCCTATTGCCGGTGTTGTTGTAAGCCTCTTTATTCTGAAGGTTGCATATTCTCTTGTGAGTTCTGCAATGGGGCAGTTTCTTGAGCGTTCGCTCCCAAAGGATCTTGAGGATGAAATAATTTCAATAGCATCATCATACAGTGATGTTACCGATGCCCATGATCTGAGAACGCGATATATAGGCAGTACTGTTTCAATAGAGCTTCATATTAGAATGGATGGGAATATTTCGCTTACTCAGGCTCACGACAGGGCAACGTCAATTGAGAATGATTTGCGTGGCAGATTTGGGGCAAATACTTATGTTTCTATTCATGTAGAACCTATTTTCCGGCCTTGTCAAGAACAAGGGTAGGGTCGCGCCAATTGAGTACCGGATGCCCCCAGCCGCAACGAATCAATTCGCGGGTCATTTTCCTGATGAGTCGGGAATCTCTTCTGCGTGCGGAAAGAATTTTCTTCTCAACATTCAATACATACGGATTGAAGCCAGGTTTGAAATAGCCGGCCTTTTCTTTGAGTTCAAGAACCTTCCTGACCTTTGCGTCAAGTTGCTCCATTGGAAGTTCTCCTCGCTCAACCATATTGGTGAGGGTGTCTATTGTTGCAAAAATCTCCTTTGGCATAAGCATCATATCTATGCCTGCGCAGTATGCCATTACATTTCCCTCAACAGGTGTGTAGTGCTGGGCTATTGCCCCCATTTGTAGGGCGTCGGTCATTACAACCCCTTTGAAGCCCATCTGTTCTTTAAGGAGTTCTGTTACACCTTTATACGAAATCGATAGGGGAATACCGGCTTCATCAATGCATGGAAGGCTGGCATGTCCCATCATTACAATTGCCAATCCCTCTTCAAAAAGTTTCCTATATGGATAGAGGTCAACCGTGTCAATATGTTCGCGTGTGGCATTGTAAACAGGTAGCTGGTAGTGGGCGTCAACATCAGAACCGCTGCTTCCCGGGAAATGTTTTCCGCAAGCAAAAATGCCGGCATCCTGCATACCCTTCATATAGGCAGCAGAGTATTCTGCAACTATCGCCGGGTTGGAGCTGAAAATTCTGGAGTCATTAAAGATGCTTTTGCCATTTTCCACTGCAGTTACATCGGCCACGGGTGCCAGATTAATAAGCACATTCAAATCTTTAAGTTCTCTGCCTACGTTCACTCCCATTTTGTAGAGAAGTTTCTCTGCATTCGGAATTCGTCCCAATTCAAATTGGCGAGGATACTCCAGATACTCCCTCAAACGCATTGCGGCACCCCATTCTCCATCTATGCTTACCAGTAGGGGAATCTTTGCATAACCTTGCAGCTGGTTTACCCGTTCCATGAAATCTATTGCACTGCCCCTCATAAGTATGAGCGAACCTGCCCCCATTCTAACAAGGGAGTCCTGTTCTGCTTTTGTCTGCTCAGAGTTATTGTCATCAATCTCAACTACAAAGAGTTGTGCTACCTTTTCCCTTACACTCATTGCTTTTATGAGAGAGTCAATGGTTGCGTGTTCAACTTTATTGGCTGAAGATGACGGACCTGGTTCGTTTGCTGTAACTTTTGAAGTTGTAAAGAGTGTCGCCAGCACTAAAAGTGGTAAATAATGGGCTATTCCTGGTTTCATAATCTGTTTGAATGTGAAACAAAGCTATTGATATTACGTAAATAATGCAATAGCCAAGCGCCTGCTGCAACAGTTACTCCTTATCTTCGGATGCTTCAGCCTTTGCCTCCTGAATGTCAGATATAACTAAGAATGCCAGAACTAAAAATGCGAATGTTATCATAACCTCTCTCTTTAATTGTTTGTTTGTTGTGACAAAGGTATTCCGGCTTTTTGACAACTCTTGACAATTATATAAAAATTCGAACCCGGATTTTTTGTTAAATTCTAGGAAAGGTGTATATTTGCCTCAATTAAAAAGCTATGATTCGTGATGAAAAGAAAGATTTACAACGATTTGGTAAGATGGAAAACGGAGAAAGAGGGCACTACGGCACTGTTGATTGAAGGAGCGCGCCGTATCGGAAAGAGTTACATCGCTGAGGAGTTTGCCCGAAATGAGTACGAGTCATATATTCTGATTGATTTCAGCAAGGCGCCATCTATTGTAAAAGACTGGTTTGATGAATATCTTGAGGATATAGATTCACTTCTTCAAAATATCCAACTCCATTACAAAAAACAGCTGGTGCCTAGAAACTCAATCATCATATTTGATGAGATTCAGAGGTGCCCGCGAGCCCGTGAAGCCATTAAGGCCCTTGTTGAAGATCATAGGTTTGATTATCTGGAGACGGGATCACTTATTTCCATAAAGAAGAATGTCGAAGATATAGTAATTCCGTCCGAGGAGGATGGAATTGATATGTATCCTATGGATTTTGAAGAATTCCTTTGGGCAATGGGTAACG
>DCHN01000093.1:36464-44181 GCA_002315995.1 Bacteroidales bacterium UBA1751
TGATGCCTTATATCAGGAAACAATTTGATTCTTTGAAGCCGATGGGAGAGTTTCATAGAGAGGCTATGAGATATTTTCGTGAATATCTGATTGTTGGAGGGATGCCACAAGCGGTAGCCAAATATGTGGAGACAAAAGACTTCACCAAGGTAGATGCAATCAAGCGTCAGATACTGCGTCTTTACAGAAACGATATCAAGAAATTTGCTGGTGCAGCAGCGAATAGAGTCGGGGCTATTTATGATGCTATTCCCAGTCAGTTGCAGAAGCACGAAAAAAAATTCACTTTGTCTGCGCTGCGCGACGAAGCTAGGATGAGGGAATACGACGGAGCTTTTTTCTGGCTTGAAGATGCCGGAATAGTCAACATCTGTTACAATTCAACGGCACCAAACATCGGGCTTAAACTCAATGAAGACCGAACGAGTCTGAAATGTTATTATTGCGACACTGGATTGCTGATATCACTCTCGTTCAGCGCAAGGGGTATAGTGAGTAACGAGATATATCAGAAATTAATGTTTGATAAACTCGAAATCAATGAAGGAATGCTTGTGGAGAATATTGTCGCTCAAATGCTCAAAGCCTCCAGAAAAGAACTTTTCTTCTATAGCAATTATGACAAAGAGCAGGCAGGAAACAGGATGGAAATAGACTTTCTTGTCCAAAAACCTGATGTCACGTCCCGACACAATATCTCCCCTATTGAAGTAAAGAGCGGAACGAACTATACACTGAGTTCCCTCAAAAAGATTATCAAGAGTTTCGACCAATACTTAACAACTCCATACGTTCTTCATACTAAAGATATTGAGCAGAAGGATGGAATAGTATATCTGCCTATTTATATGACCTCTCTTCTGTGATTATTGGGTATATCCGTTTTGGGGAGAAAAAAAGAAATAATATTCCTATCCTCGCATCATAACAATAGGTCAGCCGCTCGGCTCGGTGATTTGTAACAGCGTTGATCCGGCAAAATGCAGTAATGCTATGATATATTCAATAAAAGGGCTGGCAAAACCATTGTTTGCCAGCCCTATTTAATGATGCTCCGAATAGAATAACTTAAAGGCTATTATCCAGCTGATGCAGCAGTGAAGACTTCGTTATTCCGGTCAAGTGCAATTACCTCAAATTCTGGATTTTCGTGTTTTTTCTCCATATGTTTTTTTTTATGTTTTGCAAAGATACTATTTATTTCATTTCAAACTATAATATTCAAAATTATTTATTTTTGCAGGTATATGAAGGATATGTTTATTCAGGATAGGAATTTTTTCAATCTTCTTCGAGAAGGGATGTGGGGAGAATCACATGGAACTCTGTTGGCTCATCCCAACTGGGGATACATATACCAATTGGCAAGTGAACACAAGGTTCAGGGTATCATTGCAGAGGGAATAACTGTTTCTGGAATAACTCAAGGCATTCCTGCTGATATTGTTACACGGTTTATTACAGATAGGGCATACATTATTAAGATGAATATGCAGTTGAACCGGGTACAGGCAAAATTATGTGGCATAATGGAGAGTGCATGCATTCCATATGCAGTAATCAAAGGGCAGGCAGTTGCACAAACGTACAAAAAGCCAGAAATACGCCGAGGTGGTGATATAGACTTCCTAATAGGGGAAACTGATTTTGAAAGGGTTAATGAATTGTTCTCTGCCTATACTGAAGAGACACAGTACCATCACCACGCAGACTTGCACCATGCTCTGCACATTGATGATGTGTGGGTTGAGAACCATGCTGCGTCCAGATCCTATTTTACCCGCAGACTGGACCGGGTGCTTGAAAATGAAATGCATAGGATGTTCACAACATCAGACTTTGAATATTATGAAAGCAATGGTCATGCCATATGTATTCCGAATCCACAATTCACGACCTTATTTCTAATGGGGCATATCCTTCGCCACATTACTACTGAAGGCATCAGTCTGAAACAGTTATGTGATTGGGTTATGTACATCCATTGCAAGCGTGAATGTATTGACCGGGAAAAATTTGGCAAGATGCTTCAAGATTCAGGTATTAAAAACGTCTGGAAACGCTTTTCGGTATTTGCAGTGGAATGGATGGGATTGGAGCCGGGTTTCCCGTTGCTTTATGAAAGTGGACATCCTGAGTATAGCAATGACGTATGGAGGACGATCTCAAATGTAAGGAAAATCAAAGCACATTCAAAGGAGAAACACATAGGCAATTTCTGGCTGCACTATCTTAATGATTACAGGGATTTCATCAAAATGAACAATTTCCTATGGAAGTTTTCCAAGGTAGCATTTTTTGAACGCCTATGGGACAAATTTGCCAGCCTGCCTGTTGAGTTTCTCAAGAGGATGTTCGGAATAAATGGCGTGAGGTTTAGAAAACAAAGATTCAAATGACGGTTATTTTCCGCCATGCAGCACGGGCTTTTGACTTAGCAAAACTTGTCAGATTAATAAGCGGATTTGCTGATACCCATACCCGTGCGTATACTCTATAAAAGATATTTGAAACATCAATGAATCGGCCGAATCGCCAGAATCCGGCCACTACTCCAACGACATTCTGTTTTGGAACTACTTCCTTGGCAAGGCAATTGTCCCCACGGATTATGTAGAAGTTCTCCTGAACACTGAGAACGCGATGAACCACATACTTTTCATCTCTTTTGTACACTGCTACGTCAAACCTTTTCAGCTCTCCTGAAAGTGGATGTATCAGTATTGCATCCTGCTTGTAACGCAGCATAGGCCACATACTGACGCCGCATACTGTTGTGACGTATTCACCGCTTTCGCGCAGCAGTTCTGCCAGGTTTTCAAAACTTTCAGTGCTTTTCATTCAAGTACCCCTGCCTTGGTCATTTTCTCTACTACATAGTCTACATCGCTCTTTGCCAATGTCGCTTCGATGTTGTAGGTGTCTGCGTATAGGGCGTAGATTTCTTCCAGTTTCTTTCCGCTTTCAATCCAACTCCATATTTTGGCCGAAGGTTCGTTCATCTTTATCATCCCAGAAAAAGAGTTCTCCAATTGACCAGTTGCTATTACCATAGTTTTGCCCATCACCGGACACAACATAAACCCTTTCCTTATTTTCATGTATATATTGTTTTTCGCAGTAAAAGTAGAAAACTTTTCAGACATCTGTAATTCTGCATGTTTACCGCTCATTGATCAGACTCAAGTACGCCTGCCGCACGCATGTTCCCGACCATTTGGTCATAATCATGCGATGCAGTGGCTTCATCAACACTGTAGGTCTCTTTATAGTTGGCAATGACCTCCTCACGACTCTTTCCTTCATCTATCCACCGCCATATATCAGCACTTGTCTCATTGAGCTTTATCATACCTTTGAACTTGCCCGCAAGATCTCCTGTAGCCACAACCAGAGTGTAGCCCAGAGTCGGGCGGAGCACAAATCCTTTCCTTATTTTCATTCCATTAATATTTTTATGCTCTGTTTATATCCTGTGCGTTTCGTAAGTCTCTCCTGTAAGAGCCTCGAAGGCAACTTTTACTCCTTGTTCCGACATGTCGTTTTCGAGTATGAATACGGGTACTTTTGAGTAAAGTCCTTCCAGTAGTGAGAGTGCGGATAAAAGCGCCTGAGGATCTATAGGCATCTGCACCTGACCATAATAGGAGTTGAAGAACTCCTTTGCGCTGGCTCTGCGTATTGTGTTTTGAGGACTTCTCCTTAGAAGGCATATACCTCCGAGTGGTACGCATGTGTTTTTATGAAGTCCCTCCTTTCCTGCCCAAGGAGAGCCACAGGCAAGGATACTCCCTTTCCTGAACCAGAGTATGGGTTTGTCACCGTTTATTACTGTTACCCTCTCTTGCCCGAGATATTTCTGCCAAAGGAATGCCCGTGTGCTTTTTCCTGTTCCGCTGGGAGCAGAGAAGATATAGGCCTTCCCGTCATACTCAATGGCTACACCATGTGTCTGAAGTCTGTTATGAAGTGGCAGCAGCTCTCCAAGAGCTACAGAAAGAGCATAGAACTCAACCTGCTTAGGTTCCTGCTCCGTTTCACTGGTTATATGCTCTATCCACTGGTCAGGATTAAGTTTTAATGCGGCAGCATCAGCTACTGCACATGAATACTCCGCAAATGCCTCTTTCATGAGAGAGGGATATCTGGAGTCAAATTCCAATCTGAGACCTGCAATTTCAACTTTATGCATATACAAAGGTAGTAAAAATGTCATCTCCAGAACCATGGCTCTCATTAAAGGAGAAGAAATGCGTGAGCGGGTTTTTGTTTTTCGGTGGTAATAGGATACCCTTATGTTCTTCATAGCATAGGAGTTTATAACAAACAATCGGTCAGCCTGCTCGGCTCAATTATTATCACAAATAGATTAGTAAATAACCTACATGGTGATTTAATCGTATATTTGTAGTAATGTTCGATTTTGAGAAATATAAGGATAATCTTGCTTGCATTAGTTCTGAGGGAAGGCAGATAACTTATTGTGAGTTGGAGGGGTTGGCAGAGGAAGTTTGCGTATTTATGAAGCCGCACCGTTTGGTGTTCTGTATGTGTAGCAATACGGTTGGGTCGATTGTAGGATATGTGGCATGCCTGGGGCATGAGGATGCGGTCTTGCTGTTGGATGCTGGTATGAGTGGTGAGTCTTTTTATGAATTGGTGGAGGTGTATAGACCTAGCTATATCTGGGCTCCGGCAGGTTTTACGTTGGCTAATGGCGCGGAGCAGGTGATGGAGACGGAGGGGTATGCTCTTTTCAGTACGGGCAGTGTGACGCCTGTGGCAGATGAGCTGGCGGTGATGCTGGCCACATCGGGCAGCACTGGCTCGCCAAAGATTGTGAGGCTTTCAAAAAAGAACCTTCGCAGTAATGCTGAGGCTATTGTTGATTATTTGCATATTACGAGTAATGAACGGCCTGTTCTGGGCCTTCCAATGAACTATGCGTTCGGGCTGTCTATTGTCAATTCGCATCTGATGGCTGGGGCGACTTTGCTGTTGACGCAGAATCCGTTTATTGCAACTGAATTTTTGCAGTTTGCCATAGATAATGGCTTTACGTCTTATTCGGGTGTGCCTTTTGCCTTTGAGACAATTAGGAAATTGTATTTGTGGAGGCAGAGTATTCCTTCTTTGCGCACGCTGACTATGTCGGGAGGGATGCCAACCCAGGATCTTGTTCGTTTCTTTGATGATACTTCGCGTCTGTTTGGGAAGAAATTTTATGTGATGTACGGCCAGGCTGAGGCAACGGCGAGGATTGCCTATTTGGAACCTGAATTTAACCAGACCAAAGCAGGCAGTATAGGGAAGGCTATTCCGGGAGGAGAGTTGTGGCTTGAGGATGAAGATGGTGAACTGATTAGCGGACCATTTGTGACAGGCGAGCTGGTATATAGAGGAGAAAATGTGTTCATGGGATATGCCGATAACGCGGATGACCTTATGCTAGGGGATAACAATGGCGGTGTATTGCATACGGGGGATATTGGGTATAGGGATGCTGACGGGTATTATTTCATAATTGGGCGCAAGAAGCGGTTCGTTAAGCTGTTTAGTGTGCGACTGTGCCTGGATCATATTGAAAAGGTTTTGCGTTATATGTTGAGTGATTGCGCCTGCGTGGGCAATGATTACCACATTACTGTTTATACGACCGATAGGCTCGTTGATAGTAATGCTGTGATTGACAGGCTCTCTTTGCGAACGAAGGTGCCAAGAAAGGCGTTTTCCGTGTGCCATGTTGATAAGATTCCACGCACGAAAAGCGGAAAAGTGGTGTATTCCAATCTGATAATTCAATGAAATACAGAATAACGGAGGATAACAGAGAGATTGTGGAGATTGGCCGAAGAATAGCAGCCGAGAATTCTTTGCGTTATTCATCCGGAATGCGTGAGGATTTCATTAAGCGCTTTTGGGAGTTCTTGCCAGATGAACACAAGTTGGAAGATTTTTATTACAGCTCTGTGTATCACCAGCAGTTGTATGGGGCCAGCGTGGTGGATTATTTCATTTTCCGTTTTGAGCAGAGGTCGCACAAGGAGAAGATGGAGTATGTGACTTGGTACGGGCGTTTCGTGTATATGGCTTTTCTGAACAGGGACAGGGATTTGCATTTGCTGGATAATAAATATGAGGCGTATGAGCTGCTCAGACCATACTATAAGCGCGAGGCCATTGCAGTGGGGAGCTGGGATGATTTTGAGGCATTCAAGAAGTTTGTGGGGCGGCATAGGAGGCTTTTTGTAAAGCCCATAAATCTGGAACTGGCAGAGGGCGTGCACAGACTTGTCATTGGAATTGAGGATGATATGAGAGCTGTGTTTGCTTCTTTGCTGGAGGAGGCTTCTGCCCTGGGATGTGAGGATGTGACCCGGGAGGTGGAGCATCGTCTTATTTTGGAGGAAGAACTGGTGCAGTCAGAGGAGATGGCCAGGTTCAATCCTCTGGAGATGTCGGTACTTAGGGTGACCACCATTTTGGTAAAGGGACAGGTGCATTTCTTTTACCCTGTCTTCAGGATGATGTATGGGGATGGAGGGGACCGCAGTGGCGAGAGGTACAGTTATGATGCGCTTATTGATGCCCAGACGGGCGAATTGGTGACAGATGGCATTCATAGTCTTAGCGAGGTGGAACACCATCCTGTTACGGGAATGAAGATCAAGGGATACCGAATGCCGGAGTGGGAGGAGTTGAAGGCTATGCTGGAGGAGGCTGCACGTATGTTTCCGACATTGCGATATATTGGCTGGGACGTGGCCCATACCGACAGGGGCTGGTGTATTATTGAAGGAAATACGAACGGTGAGTTCTTCTTCCAGATGTGCGTGGGGCATGGGGTGAAGCGCGAGTTTGAGGACCTTATTGGATTTCACGTACCTTTTGGCTTTATGCTGGAGGAGGTGGAGCAGTTGGTGGATAACAGAAAATCAAAGAGAAATGAAAGAAATAATTGAAGCCATCCTGAAGGATAACATTGCCGGAGTGGATGTGGAGTCCAAGGCTTTGATAGAGGACGGGTATATTACGTCATTGGCCATTATTCAGCTGGTATCTGAACTGGATATTGCGTTTGATATTGAGATTACCTTCGAGGCCATAAAGAAAGAGAATTTCAACTCTGTGGAGGCAATTGAGAAGATGGTAATGATGTATAAGATGTCTAAGGCATGATGCAGTCTAATGATATATTGGTGGTCATTAATTGCCTGGCCCATAATCATGAACCTTATATTCAAGATTGTCTGGAGGGCTTTGTGACCCAACAGACAAATTTCAGGTTTGTAGCCATTGTACACGATGACGCAAGCCAAGATAATACTGCGGGAATCATCCGGGATTATGCCGAGAAATATCCTGATATAATTATTCCGATATATGAATCTGTAAACCAGTACTCCAGAAGGGATTGTCAGATATTCAAGAAAATGACCGAGGCCTCTGACGCAGTTGGGGCCAAATATATAGCTCTTTGTGATGGAGATGATTTTTGGACGGACAAACATAAGTTGCAGAAGCAGGTGGAAATTTTGGAAGCTGACAGTTCGTTAATAGCTTGTGTGACTGACGTATCTGTTACAGACAAATACGGCAATACAATAATCCCCAAAAAAGGCGGCGTAGTCAAGAATGATGCAGAAGGTAGATATGGCCTGAGAGATTTCTTCGGACCACCGCAGCACTCTTATCCCACGAGCACCGTTATGTTCAG
>DCHN01000020.1:0-7834 GCA_002315995.1 Bacteroidales bacterium UBA1751
CCACGACGCATGGCATGCTCTGCAGACATCTGAAACGCCGGTGAGTGTCATAGGTGAACTGCAGGAAGAGGCAAATGGTAGTTACTCTCATTCCAGAGTGTGCTCAAAGGGTGGTGCTTATTACAACTTTTCCAGCATCCTCCACTATGGTTGGGGCAGGTGCGATTTTACACATTTGAGGGAGAAAATGGAATCACATAATGGCAGGAGAATCGGATAATGCTCTCTTTTGAAAATATATATGTGATGTCCAACGGCTCCGGTTGAGCGCCTGGTGGCATTGCAAAAACGGGACGCTGCGGAACTCGCTCTTTTAGCCTTGCCTTTGGCAAGCCTAACGATGCTCAAACAGTCCTCGCGTTTTTCCCCGTTTTCGCAACGCCGCGCTCAAAGTCGCCTTTTGGACTTCACATACATATTTTCCTCATTTTCCCCAGACGCAACAACCGGCTGAGTAAGTGGACCATTAATAGCCCACATATTGTAGCTGCCGAAAGACCTTTAGGGCTTTATTATTGGCTTGTTATAGACCATACAGATAGAGCAATTACCCTTATAGTTATCTGTCCTTATATATTTCATCAGCTATTGCCTTGAACACATGCGTAGCTGTAGTGACTCTGTACCCTATAAGGGGAAGTTTACACCCCCCAACAGGAGAATCACCGGGTTCTCTAGAATCTCAAACCGAATGTAAGGAGCACTTTGTCGGCACCGAATTTGGTGTTGCCCCAAGGTGCGTCGCTGGAGTTGTAGAGTCTGTAGGCGCTCTCAGCCTTGCCTATTATGCGCTGGTATGCAAGGTCAATGAAGAAGCCCGATGCAGTTGAGAAGCCCAAGCCGGCAGATGCAAGCGACATGTTATCTTCTGCAAGTGAATAATCCTTTGAGATGCCGCTGCCATAATACTGGTAGCCAGCCCTTACAGAGAGTCCCATAGGGAAATTCACCTCGGCACCTGCTCTAATGATGTTGGATACCTTGGCGTACTCCTTTATTTTGTCATTCTCATAACTCCAGTCAATATTGTTTGAAGATGAATATTTCATTGAAGAGTAGTCAACCATTTGATAATCAAGACTCAGAACAGCCATTTTAGCTATTGTTACAGCCACGCCGGCATTGAATCTGAAAGGAGACCTGAGCCTGTAGTTGAAAGATTGTACAGGAGAGTATTCAGAGTATCTCTTCCCGTCATTGAATTCCGATATCATGGCCATATCGGAACTGGTGGAGAGCCACATCCAGGTAGGAGTCTGAATAGCGGCGCCGAATCTTATGAAAGGTGCAGGAACATATATAAGTCCAGCCTTAAGATTAATACCTGTTCCGTTGGTGGTTTCATAATAACTCTGCTCAAAGCTACTGAAGCCTGAGTTGCAGGCCAGTGAATTCACAGCATTTTCATAATAGTACTGTGACACTCTCCTGTAAATCGATTGAAAGCCGAAGTTGAAGCCGAGATAGAGTTTGTCGTCAAAGTTCATTCCGAAGTTAAGGTCTATTTGCGTATTGCTTCCAGTCTGAACACTTGAGAAACTCTGGTTCACAGGCGATGCCATATAAATTACCTTCTGCTCGTCGTCAAGGTTTTCAATGGCGGCAAAATAGTCCTGAGAACTGTCTGGCAGAGGATCTATGAGAAAAGTTTTGTACGCCTGAACGCAATTCCAAGGAACATTGTTCCAATAGGCATTTGACCCCTCCATAAGTGAAGAATCATAACCCTGAGCGCTGTTTGCTGTAGCTTGAAGCCAGCTGCTGCCAACATTGGATGCCCCGGCAACATAACTCTGGGTGAATTCATTCATCTTGTTCAATACCACTCCGAATGAAAAGGCCTTAACCGATGAGCCCACAACATCGTATGTTCCCACATACCCGGCGTTTGAGATGCCGAAACGTGTTTTGTTTGCATCAGATGAAAATCCGCCATAATTGGTAGATGAATTTGTAATATTCAGTCCTGGAGTTATTCCAATCTCGCTATAGCTGTTCACGGCCGAACCCGCCGGATTCAACCATATTGAACCCATATCTCCACCCAGCGCGGTGAAGGCATTACCCATGGCAACGCTCCTCGCTGTTCCGTCAGGATTCTGCTGGCTGAAAGAATATGCATCCCATATTCCCTGAGCTTCTGCCTGCAATGAAAGTGATGTAAGGAGAATGGCGGCTGCCATTCCAGAAATATATTTTTTCATGTTCGGTTTCATTTTTCCAATTATTTGTTGTGTCAAAAACGCCGTTTTCAAAATTGCCGAATACCGCCTATGCGATTCACGAATTCACTCCTCTACCTGCGATAGACTCCGCCTCCACCGCCTCCCGATGGAGCTGAATGTCCGCCACCGCCGGAGAAACCCCCACCGCCGGAGAAGCCACCTCCACCGGAAAATCCTCCGCCAGATGGTGCTGAATAACTTCTCTGATACTGCGTGCCACTATTATTATTGTTGTAGTTGCTGCGCTGCTGATTGCTGTAACTGCTCTGCTGACTGCTTCCGTTACCGTTATTGTAGTAGTTGCTGTTTGATCTGCCGTTTCCTGACGATGTTGAGGACTTTGTGGCAGATGAATTTGAACCACCATTCCTATTGTTTGAGTTCACAGAAGAGTTTCCGGAGTTGTTGCTTCTTCCGGTGCGCCTGTAAGTGTATCCACCATTACCACCGTTTACATTGCCGGAGCCTGATGAATAACCTCCAACACCTATATATCCGCCGCTGCTCATAGCCTCACGCTCCTTTATATCCTGACGGCTCTCGTTAATGGATTGCGAATAGCTCTTGACTCTTCTGTAAGAGGTTGTACTGCTTCCACCAACGTCTTGCTGCTGAGCACTCTTTGTCTGGCCCCCCGAATTTACATTTGAATATGCAGAACGCCCGTTTCCACTTGAAACGCCCTCAGCGCCCCTGATTACAGTTGAACCGGTTCTTACGCCGTACCCTCTTCCGCCTGATGCAGGTTCAGACCATACACTTCCACCTCTTGCTCCGTATGCAACAGGTCTGCTGTAATAATATGGACGCCATGGTCCCGGACCAGGACCCCAAGGATGATACGGTCCCCAAGGATGGTATGGGCCCCAAGGGTGATATGGGTAAGGATGCCAAGGATAATATGGGTGATACCACCATATAGGGTCTCGCCAGTACCAGCCCCACCAAGGGTTGTAGAATGGAGCAAAACTGAACGACCACCACCCCCATGAATAGGTGAAGCAGGCGTAATTCCAAGGATTGTAGCCATAATAGTTGTTCACAACCGTTGTTGTGGTTGTCTGTGGCTTTTCATATTTCTCCTTGTCGAACTTCTTCAGTTTTGCCTCATAGCTGGTGTCTGCTGCAACGTATGTTGAATCATTGAGGAACGCCAGCAGTGAATCAGAGAGTGCGCTTCCCCTGGAATAGGAATCGCCACTGGAGTTTGCCGCCACATCGAGCGCATTCACAACTGAAGCGGCTGCAGTGGTTGCACCGGTTGAAGATGTATATGTTCTGCTCTGTGTGCCAGCCCCGGAACCATATATTCCATTTGTATAATATGACGAATTATAGGCGCTGCCACATCCACACAAAGCTGCCATAAGCAGCGAAGCAAGTGGAAATTTGGAAATTGTCATGAACTTTTTCATAATTTACCCTCCTGCGCTTGATAATTTTTGTATTTTTGCCAATTAAATAATTGTAACTACAAAAATATCAAAAAATATACCAATTTCAATTTAAGTTATGGCAAAAGAGGTAACGAACAGGGAGGATAACTATTCACAGTGGTACAACAATCTGGTGGTAAAGGCCGATTTGGCAGAGCAGTCTGCGGTAAGAGGATGTATGGTAATCAAGCCTTACGGGTATGCTATTTGGGAGAAGATGCAGCAACAGCTTGACAAGATGTTCAAGCAGACTGGACATGTAAATGCATATTTCCCGCTCTTCATTCCAAAGTCATTTCTGAGCAAGGAGGCTGAGCATGTTGAGGGGTTTGCGAAGGAGTGTGCTGTTGTAACCCACCACAGGCTCATGACCAATCCGAACGGCCCTGGCGTAGTTGTTGACCCTTCAGCCAAACTTGAAGAGGAGCTTATTGTAAGACCAACTTCAGAGACCATTATTTGGAACACCTACAAGAATTGGATAACATCATACAGAGATCTTCCTATTCTCTGCAACCAGTGGGCCAACGTAGTACGTTGGGAGATGAGAACAAGGCTTTTCCTCCGCACGGCGGAATTCCTCTGGCAGGAGGGACATACCGCACATGCTACAAAAGAGGAGGCAATAGCAGAGGCAGAGAAGATGATAAATGTTTATGCAACCTTTGCAAGAGAGTATATGTCCCTTCCTGTTGTTGTTGGAAAGAAGAGCGAAACCGAGAGATTCGCAGGTGCTCTTGACACCCTTTGCATAGAGGCAATGATGCAGGATGGAAAGGCTCTTCAGGCCGGCACATCGCACTTCCTCGGCCAGAACTTCGCAAAGGCATTTGATGTGAAGTTCTCAAGCAAGGAGGGAACCCTGGACTATGTATGGGCTACCTCATGGGGTGTATCAACACGTCTTATGGGTGCTCTCATAATGGCTCATTCAGACAACAACGGACTTGTGCTTCCTCCAAAACTTGCACCTATTCACGTGGTAATGGTCCCTATTTTCAAGACCCAGGAGGAGAATGCCGCAATAATTGAAAAAATGGAGTCGCTCAAGAAGGAGCTCGAAGCAAAGGGCCTCACCGTAAAGATTGACAATAGGGATACCGTAAGAAGCGGTTTCAAATTTGCAGAATGGGAGCTCAAGGGGGTACCTGTTAGAGTTGCAATAGGACCAAGGGATCTTCAGAACGGTACAGTTGAAATTGCAAGAAGAGATACCCTTACAAAAGAGTCAATGGGCATTGATGGTTGCGTTGAGCATATCGTAGGCCTTATGGAGCAGATACAGAAGAATATCTACGACAAGGCAATGAACTATCGCAGTGAAAAGACAGTTAAAGTTGACACCTGGGAGGAGTTCAAGGTTAAGATTGAAGAGGGAGGCTTCCTCCTCTGCCACTGGGACGGCACAGCAGAGACCGAGGAGAAGATAAAGGAGGAGACCAAGGCAACAATACGTTGTATTCCTCTGGATTCCTTCGTTTGCGAGGAGGAGGGCAAGTGTATTTACAGTGGCAAGCCTTCGCACCGCAGAGTTATATTTGCAAGAGCATATTAAAATAATTGATGGTGCAGTTCCAATCAGGCACCGCGCACATTGATATTATATTGAACACATGGACGCAGACCCGTTACCAAAGAATCAGATTCTACTGGCCCTTGAAGAGAAGGCCACTACCAAAGCTATTGTATTTGACCGTACTCTTGAAGAGTTCAACACTCTCAAGGAGGTGTTGAGTGAGATGAGCAATGACCTCAACGAAATGCTTGAAGAGATGGAGTTGAAGGTTGATGAGAGACGCCTCAGATTCGAATACCGCGACCGTGGAAAATTCGAGGCTGAGTTGAAATTTGCTGATGATGTACTTGTATTCAGCATGCACACAGATATCTTTCAGTTCGACCGCGACAGCGCAGTGTGGAAATATCCATACACCAAGGATGAAAAACTCAATTCATATTGCGGGATCATAAACGTTTATAACTTCCTCTCTGACTCAATGAAATACAGCAGGTCGGAGGATTTGGGATATATGGTTGCCCGTCTCTTCATAAACAGGGAGGGAAGTTTCTTCATTGAGGGAAAGAGGCAGAAACGCAACAGAATCTCAAACTTTGGAAAATACACCATTTCAAGAGAGGAGCTTTGTGCTTTTGTTGAGTCAGCTGTAAAATACACTCTCTCGTTCGACCTTCTTGTTCCTCCGTTTGACCTTGTAAAAGTTGCATCAGTTGAACAGATTAATGCAAAAATTGAGAGTTCAAAGATGCGCACAGGTAAACGCATGGGTTACAAGTACAACTCAGACGACGTAATTGAAAACGAATAAAAAGAAATAATTCCGCCCTGATGAAGAGTATTTTCACATTTATTCTTACAGTTGCCCTTCTGGCAGTCATTTCCAACGATGCCAGCGCCCAGTTCTGGAAGAAGAAAAAGGAGTCTGTTGACACCATTTTCGTTTCAGGACTCAAAGGGGAGCAGGAACTGGCAAGAAAAATTGCTGCTAAATACCCAGTTCCTACCATAAACTATGAGCCGGTAGTGCCTGAAAAGTTTTGGAAGAAGGGACTTCTCACACAACTCGGTTTTTCACAGACAGCATTTTCAAACTGGGCGGCCGGAGGATCGAATCAGGTTGCGCTCAACTCCTACGTAAACGCCCATCTCAACTACGCCAAGGGCAATATGTATTGGGAGAACAGAGCCATACTCACATACGGTTTCATTCAATCCGTTGACAACGGATACAGAAAAAGCGACGACAAGATTCAGATTGACAGCAAGTTCGGATACAGGGCCATAAATGATATCTTCCTCTCCGCAGCATTCAACTTCACGTCACAGTTTTCACCCGGTTTCAAATACCCCAACGACTCAACATCAACACTGGTATCGCAATTCATGGCCCCAGGATACCTCACCCTAGGTATTGGTCTTGACTACAAGAAGGGTGACAAACTCTCCATTAACTTTGCACCTCTTACGGCAAGTGCCGTTGTGGTAACAAAGCCGGAGTTGAGAAAATCGTATGGAAACGCAGAAGATGAGGAGATAAGATATTCGCTGGGTGCCCAGCTCACTATAACCAATCAATATGAGTTTGCAAAGAAACTGAAACTCACTTCGCAGCTGGTTCTCTTCTCAGACTACAGAAACCAACCCCAGAACATACGAATCAACTGGGACTTCGGTGCGGATGTTCAAATAAACAAGTTCTTCTCCACAACTTTGAGAACGAACCTCATATACGATGACAAGGTAAAGATTGCCGACAGCAAAGGAGATTCTGCTCCAAGACTCCAGTTCAAGGAGATTCTCAGCATAGGCTTCTCATATACTTTCGGTGCCTTTACAAAATAGGCACTATTTCAGAGACTCATCATTGCAATGCAGTATCGCTTCAACAAGAGCATTGAATCTATCCGCAGAGTGTGCGGCATTGAACCGGAAGAGAAGGTCGGCGTCATTGCTTGTGTAAGCGGCGGTGCCGATTCAATATGCATGCTCGAGCTCCTGAGAAACTCATACGACATTTTGCTTGTGGCCGCGCATGTAAATTTCCATCTGAGGGGTGTGGAGAGCGATTCCGATCAGAGGCTTGTGGAGGAGTACTGCTCAAGATACTCAATTCCACTGCACATAAAGCATTTTGACACCGCTGCATATGCCTTGGAAAAGGAGATCTCAATTGAGATGGCGGCGCGTGAATTGAGATATCAATGGTTTGAGGAGTTGAGAAAAGAGCTCAACTATACCTTCATTGCTGTTGCGCACAATGCAAATGACAATGCGGAAACTATGCTCCTCAACTTGACAAGAGGAACCGGTCTTCGGGGAGTATGCGGAATGAAAGGATCAGGAGGGAACAATAGCGCCATAATAAGGCCTATGCTGCAGTTTGAGCGCAGTGAAATTGTGAAGTTTCTGACCAAAAACCGCATAGCATACGCCAACGACAGCACCAATGCATCAAACGAATACAAGAGGAACCGCATCAGAAATCTCATTACTCCTCAACTGCTGAAGATGAATCCCGCATTCATTGCTACAATGAATGATAACGCCGCCCACTTTCAAGCCGCTTTTGAGGTGCTTGAGGGAGTTAAGGAGAGCATTTTCAAAAGAGTGTGCATATATGACCTGCGCTCCTATGTCAGCAGAACAGGAGCAGG
>DCHN01000020.1:7948-31371 GCA_002315995.1 Bacteroidales bacterium UBA1751
TGGAGATACTGGCTCTTTGAATGGCTCTGTGAGTATGGTGCCAACTCATCACAATGCAACTCGCTCATTGATTCAATTGGCGGGGATGCGCAGAAGAGAGGCACCGCTGCAAAAGTCATTGAAACAGCCACCTGTACAATAGTTTTTGAAAGAGGTCTTGTAAAGGTCTTCAAAAGGGTTGAAAAAGATTTGTGCAGCAGTGTACGACTTGATGAGAAGGAGGAATATACTGAAATTTCGTGGGGCGGAAAGGAGAGGCTCCGCATCAAAAAAACATCTCTTGAGGAGCTGGTTGTTCGAAAAGCGAATAACGGCGAGAGATTCCAGCCGCTGGGTATGAGCAGGGGTACGAAAAAAGTTTCTGACCTGTTTACCGACTTGAAAATAGAGAGTTTCATAAGACGGGAATTGCCAGTGGTGTCATATCACGACGAAATAGTGGCCATTCCGGGAATAGAGGTCTCTGAAAAATTCAGACTACCTTAAACTACCTTAAAAAGGAGATGGTGTTGGGACCTTCGTGAAAGAGAAGGTCAATTATAGAAAGGTTTGGTATGAAGCCGTGCTTTGATGAAAATACCTGCCAGTACTCACGCTCCATGTTCCATTTCTCAAGAAGGGTCTCTCCCCTGCCCTTTGGCTCAATTTCATAACGCAGGTCCAGCAGATTTGATAATGTTACAGTTCCTGGTGCCACGAAATCTTCAGTGAACTCCACGTTGCGCTGCAATCCAATAAGTTTCAGGCACAACTCAAGCAGGCGTGTGTTCAACTCAAGAAGAGTGCCCGGGTGGGAGTCCAGAATCTCAAAGAAATAGTCACGGTAATAGTCAAAGAATGGTGTAAGACCGTATGCCGAGGTTATTGCAATTTTGTGTTGCCTCACCCACCCTTTAGAATACTCTGGAACAATGGTATCAACCGGCAGTTTATGCGTTTTCGCCTTTGCAGTGTCATCTGCAACCGACCCGGGCAGTTGCATTGAAGCGCCCCTACATACAGGAATGCTTAAAGAGAGCAACCCGCCCTCACCATATATGTGAGTGCGGGTTCTGTATGTCTGCTTCTGAAAAAACTCACAACTTTCAACCACCACCCTTTCGGAGTTGGCTATTGCCACGAAATACTCCACAGGAGGCAAATATGCCGTTGAAAGCAACACCGTAGAGAATTTCTGCATGGCAAAGTTCAAATGTGAGGCCTTACAGAGGAGTACTACGCTCTGGATCTCTTTACGGGACGGATGATTCCTCGGCTGCTCTTTGCAATGAAATCGAGAATTATACGCTTCTCTTCGCTCTCTGGAAGTTCAGCCTCAATCTTCTTGCAAGCCTGAGTGGTGTTCAAATGGCTGTTGTAAAGCATATCGTAGATATCCTTTATTCTGCCAATCTGCTCAGATGTAAATCCTCTGCGCTTGAGTCCCACAATGTTTATTCCCTCAAATGCAACCGGATGTGCACCGGCGGCCATTGCGTATGGTGGAATATCCTGCCCAATAAGTGTTCCTCCACCAATCATTGCGTGCATGCCAATCTTGGTGAACTGATGCGCCATTGAGCTTCCTCCAATAATAGCCCAGTCATCTACATCCGTTTCACCTGCAAGGCCTGTGAAACTTACAATGATACAGTTGTTGCCAACATTGCAGTCGTGTGCAATATGGGCGTATGCCATAATTAGGGTGTTGTTTCCAACGGTGGTGAGAGATTTTCCGCTGGCAGCGGTACCTCTGTTTACGGTAGCACACTCTCTTATTGTAACATTGTTGCCAATTTTAACATGTGTAACCTCTCCCTGGAACTTCAGGTCCTGTGGAACTCCGCCTACAACTGCTCCTGAATGCACTTTGCAGTTACTGCCCATAGTAACATAATCAAGAATTGTAGCATGAGGGCCTATTACGCAATTGTCACCTATTTCAACATTCTCAGCAATGTACGAGAAGGGCAATACGGTAACATTTTTGCCAAGCTTTGCATTTGGATGAACAAATGAATTAGGATATTCTGCCATATTATCTGATATTTTTATTTTCTGTAAAAGTGGAATCTTTGCTATTCTTTTTTCCTGATGACCTGAACGGTCATATCGGCACTGCATACCTTTGTTTTTCCAACATACGCCTCGCCATGCATTGAAATGAATGTATGACGCAGAGGGTCGGTAATGGTAAGTTTACATAAGAGAACATCACCAGGCACCACCTTGCCCCTGAACTTCACATTATCGAACTTGGTGAAGTAGCTGTTGTATTTCTTTGGGTCATCTACATAATTGCCAATAAGAATTCCGCCAGTCTGTCCCATTGCCTCCACAATAAGAACCCCTGGCATAACAGGTTGTCCCGGGAAATGTCCCTGGAAAAATGGTTCATTGCCTGTTACCATCTTCACGCCAACAACATAGTTGTCTCCCTGTTCAACTATTCTGTCAACAAAGAGAAACGGAGGGCGCTGCGGAAGGATCTCCTCAATCTGTAGCAAATCCATTACCGGAGCAGCACATGGATCATAAACCGGTATAATCTTCTCCTCTGCCATAATTATATCTTTCTTATAGATTTAATGGATATTCTGCTATTTAAGGGAGTTCAAATACGCCTCTCTAACCTTTTTTGCAACCTGAGTGTTGATTCCATGACCGCTCTTATAACCAATGATCTTTGCCCTTATAGGAACACCCACCAAAGAGAAGTCGCCCATTATGTCAAGCAGCTTGTGCCTTGCGCACTCATTTGAAAATCTGAGTTCCAGATGGTTGAGATACCCTTCAGGTGCTCTCTCAAGAGTTCTCACATTGAAGAGCGCAGCAAGCCTGTCGAGCTCTGACTGAGGAACAGGATTCTCAACAATTACAATTGCATTGTCAAGATCACCGCCCTTTATGAGATTGTGCTGGAAAAGCGGCTCGAGCTCGTGAAAAAATACAAAAGTCCTGCACGGAGCAATATCTGTAACAAAGTTTGTATTTCTGTTGAATCTTGCATACTGGTTTCCCAGAACCTTTGAGTTAAAATCAAGCATCAGGTCAACTGAAAAATCATCGTCAGGCATAAGAACCACTTCACACCCTGACTCGTTGGTGTACTGTATCTTCTCCTTGAGCGTAAAAATCTTTCTCGGCTCTCCCTGGTCCTTGATGCCTGCAGCCACGAACTGTTCCATATAAGGTTTGGCGCTTCCATCAAGAATAGGAACCTCCTGCGAATCTATTTTAATGAGTGCATTGTCAATCTGAAACCCGCTCAATGCAGCCATCAGGTGCTCAAGGGTTGAAATCTTTACTTCGCCCTTCTCAAGGGTTGTTCCCCTTGCGGTTGTGGTGACATAATCCACAAGGGCCTCAATAACCGCATCCTCACCTATATCGGTTCTCAAGAATTTGATTCCATGGTTAACAGGTGCAGGTTCAACTGTCATAGTTACCTTTTTTCCTGTATGGAGTCCTTTGCCTGTAAATGTGCAGGCTGCCTTTAAAGTATGTTGTTTTGTATACATAATCTGACGCTATTGTATCAATTCCCCGACTTCTCCTCAAGAGCCTTGACTCTCTGCTTCAATTCTGCAAACATCTCCGGCATATTCTTGAAAAGAGCGTACGCCTTCATATAGACCTTGTGATCCAGTGCAGGGGAGCCAAGAAGCGTCTGCCCCTCCTTCTTCACACTGTTGGTGACACCTGTCTGCGCCGCCAGCATTGTTCCATCGGCTATGGAGAAGTGGCCGGCAATTCCCGTCTGGCCACCGAACATACAGTGCTTGCCAACCTTGGTTGAACCTGCTATTCCGCTCTGCGCCGCAATTACGGTATCCTCACCAACCTCAACATTGTGAGCAATTTGAATCAGATTATCGAGCTTTACGCCCCGGTGAACAACAGTAGCTCCCATTGTAGCTCTGTCAATAACCGTATTTGCCCCTATTTCAACATCATCCTCAACTATTACAATTCCAGTCTGCGGAATCTTTTTGTAGTGGCCCTCCGGCGTAGGAGCGAATCCAAACCCATCGGAACCTATGACGCAGTTGGCGTGAAGGATGCAGTTGTTTCCTATTTTGCATCCGTCATATATTTTTACACCCTGATAGAGTGTTACATTCTCTCCTATTTCAACATTGGCGCCAATAAAGACCTGCGGATATATCTGAGAACCCGCACCCACCTTTGAACGTTTGCCTATGCAAGCGAACTCACCCACATACACGCCCTTGCCGAGTTTGGCACTGAAAGCTATGCTGCTTCTGCAACTTCTCCCGCTCCTCTTGCTGGCCTTGAGAGCATTGAGAAGGTCGAGCAGTGAAGCCACAGCACTGTATGCATCATCAACCAGAATGAGGGTTGGCTCATATTTATAATCGGCCTTATAGAAACTTCTGTTAAGAATAATGACGCTGGCCTTGCAGGTATAGAGAAACTGTTCATATTTGGGATTTGCAAGGAAACATATGTTGCCAGGCTTTCCGCTCTCTATCTTGGCTACCGACGAGACTTTTACCATTGGATCTCCAATGACCTCTCCGTTGAAATGTGCCGCAATTCTTTCAGCTGTAACTTCCATTTGAATATTTATGCTATATATTGTGCCACAAATGGCCCATATTTAATCTTACAAATATACAAATTTGCCTGTAAAATACAAAGAAAAGCCATATGGAATATCCATACGGCTTTTAAACCTGCTGCACTGCAAAGAAGTATTCAGAATATTGCCTGAAACTACTTTACAGAGACGATTCCATCAACGATTCTGTTCTGCATTCCCCTCCACGGGAGTCTCCCTTTGTGCTCCACATAGTGAAGCTCCACCATTTTACCTCCACATCTGAAGAGTGAATCGGCAACAGCCTTGTCGGTTACTGAGAACTCAAACTCATTCGATTGTATGGTTGCACCGCCGGTGTTTCCCTTGAATCCTGACTGTATCATCTTTCCCTCATAAGTCTTCCATACCCAGCCCTTGTACATGAACTGGTTGAGTTCCCCGGCCTTGACACCCTCACCGAAGACAAAATAGAACCTGATATAGACGAAAATGGCAATTGCCAGAAGAATGACGACAAGTGCCCATATTGCAGTTTTTGTAATGAATCTCATAGTGTTACGTGTAATGATTCCCATAACAAATGTATGTAAAAATTACAAAATGTGGTTGAATTTGAATAAAATAGTTATATTTGCACCCGGAAATGTGAGGGTGACCGCAGTGCGGTTGCCCTTTTTAACACCCTGTTCAGAAATATGATTAGAAAAGAGGATATAGCAGCTGCAATAGATTCATATCTGCACTCCAACGAGCTTTTTCTGGTGAACATTACCGTTTCACCACAGAATGACATTGAGGTGTACGTTGACACACTCAAAGGTGAGATTACCATTGACAACTGCTCTGCAATAAATGATATCATTGAAGCAGCATTCAACCGCGAGAAGGAGGATTACTCGCTTATGGTAAGCTCAGCCGGTCTCGATATGCCGCTTATGGTTCCACAGCAGTATGAAAAGTTCATGGGCTGCCAGGTTCAAATAACTCTCACAAAAGGAGGGTGGCTCAAAGGCACGCTCACGGGATATGGTGAAAACGGCATAGAGCTCACCACCGTTAAAATGGAGAAGGAGGAGGGCGCAAAGAAGAAGGTGGCAAAGAGCGTGGCAACACTCTATCGGCTGAGTGAGGTGAAGAGCTGCAAACCGGTTGTGGAGTTCAAATAGGGGCAGTGCGGTTCCAAAAAAGGAGATAAAAATTAAAAATATATACAGAAATGGAAGGTTTGAACCTTGTAAGTACATTTGCTGAGTTCAAGGAACTCAAAAACATTGACAGGCCTACAATGATGAGCGTGCTTGAGGATATTTTCCGCGCACAGCTCGCCAGAATGTATGGTTCGGCAGACAATTTTGACATTATTATAAACATTGACAAAGGAGACTTCGAGATCTGGCGCAACAGAGAGGTTGTTGAAACCGTGGAGGATCCAAGCACACAGATTTCAAAGGAGGAGGTTGACAAGATTGACAGCTCTTACGAAATTGGTGAGGATTACGCCGAGGAGGTTAAGCTCACAAGCTTTGGAAGAAGAGGCATTCTCAATTTGAGGCAGAATCTTCAGAGCAGGATTTCAGACCTTGAGAAGGCCAATCTCTACAACTCATATAAGGAGAGAGTAGGTGAAATTCTCGTTGGAGAGGCTTATCAGGCTTGGAAAAAGGAGGTTCTTGTAATGGATGAAGATGGCAATGAGCTGCTTCTTCCAAGAACAGAGCAGATTCCTTACGATTCATTCCATAAGGGAGACACCGTTAAGGCTGTTATAAAGAGCGTTGAGATGAAGAACAACAATCCTGTAATTACACTTTCAAGAACATCCGAGATGTTCCTTCAGAAGATGTTTGAGCAGGAGGTTCCTGAGGTGTTCGACGGGCTTATTACAATTAAGAAGATTGTTCGTATACCTGGCGAGAGGGCAAAGGTTGCAGTTGAATCTTATGACGACAGAGTTGATCCTGTAGGAGCATGCGTTGGTGTCAAGGGTTCAAGAATCCACGGTATTGTAAGGGAGCTGCGTAACGAGAACATTGATGTCATAAGCTGGACAACAAACGAGCAGCTTCTCGTACAGAGAGCTCTCTCTCCTGCAAAGATTGCATCAATAAAGACAAGCGGTGACGACAACAAGATATATGTTTCACTCAAGCCTAGCGAGGTTTCACTTGCCATTGGAAAGGGCGGAAACAACATCAAGCTTGCTAGCATGCTGCTTGGAAAGGAAATAGAGGTATTCAGAGAGCTTGAGGAAGAGGAGGAGGATGTTCTTCTCTCAGCATTTGACGATGAAATAGAGACATGGGTAATTGATGCCCTCAAGGGTATTGGATGTGATACTGCAAAGAGTGTTCTTGCCCTCTCTGTTGAAGATATAAGCAAACGTGCCGATCTGGAAATTGAAACAGTTGAGGAGGTACAGAAGATTCTCAAGGCTGAGTTTGAGGATTAATTAACAAGTAAAATTTTTATTTCATATATGGCGGAATTGGAATCAATAAGAATCAACAAGGTATTGAAGGAGTTCAACATTGGCATGGGTACGCTGGTTGACTTCCTCAAATCAAAGGGCATTGAGGCGGAGTCAAATCCGAACTCAAAAATCAGTGGCAGCGCATATGAGCTTGTTGCCAAGGAGTTCAACAAAGAGATTACCATTAAGGAGGAGTCTAAGAAAATAGCGCTCAAGGTGAAGGATTTTGCTAAGAACGAAATCAAGCAGGCTCCTCAGCCTGAACCCGTTCACACTCCTGCGCCCGCTGTTTCCGCACCTAAAGAGGTGAAAGGCAGTGAAGCAGAGCCTGTAAAGGAGTCAGCAGCTGCAAAAGAAGCACCTGCGCCAACACCTGCACCTGCACCTGCACCAAAACCAGAACCAAAACCAGCTGAGAAAAAGGTGGAGATAAAGAAGCCGGAGCCTGTTGTTGAGAAGAAGGAGGAGAAGATTTTCAAGACAGAGGTAGAGGATTTGCATGCTCCAAAAATTCTTGGAACAATTGATCTTGATAAGAAACCTGCCCAGGCAAAAAATGCTGAACCTGCAAAGCAGGAGAAAAAAGAGGCTGCACAGAGTACCCCTGCTGCAGAGATCAAACCAGCCGCACCTGCACCTGCACCGTCACAGGCCAAGGTTGAGCAAAATAATGAATCAAAAGAGACAGTTGAGCAAAAGGCTGCCGTTATTGAACATATCGAGACCAAAGTTGAAAAGCTTACCGGTCCGAAAATCAGTGGAACAATTGATCTGAGCCAGTTTGAAAGGAAGAAGGAGAACAAGAACCAGAATGGAAAGAGAGAGCGAATCCACAAACAGAAGGAGAGAGTTGATGTTGCTCATGAAGCTGGAAAGAACCCATCTTCTTCAAACTTCCAGAAACAGCAGGGAGGAGGAAAGAACGGGCAGTTCAACCACGGCCAGCAGAACCAGAACGCCAACCAGGGTGGTGGAAAGCATAATAGGAAAGACAGGTTCAAACCTATTAAGAACGAGATTGATGAGGATGAAGTACAAAAACAGATAAAGGAGACCTACCAGAGAATGGTTGAAGGTAAGGGAAAGACCAAGGGAAGCAAGTACAGAAGGGAGAAGAGAGAGCTCATGAGCCAGAGGCTTATGGAAGAGGAGGAGATGGAGCAGATGCAGAGCAAGATTCTCAAGCTTACCGAATTCGTTACCGTAAACGATCTCTCAGTTATGATGAGCGTTCCGGTTACCCAGGTAATTGGTGCTTGTATGAATCTCGGTCTTATGGTATCCATTAACCAGAGACTTGATGCAGAGGCACTCGTGCTTGTTGCCGAAGAGTTTGGATATACCGTAGAGTTTGTTACAGCAGAGATTCAGGAGACCATTGACGAGGAGAACAATGTAGACCGTCCTGAGGATATGGAGAGCAGACCTCCAATTGTTACCGTTATGGGACACGTTGACCATGGTAAGACATCTTTGCTTGACTATGTGAGAAAATCCAATGTCATTGCCGGTGAGGCTGGAGGTATTACGCAGCATATAGGTGCATACAACGTGAAGCTCCCTTCAGGTAGAAGAATCACCTTCCTCGATACACCTGGTCACGAGGCCTTCACAGCCATGCGTGCAAGAGGTGCAAAGATTACCGACGTTGCAATTATTATAGTTGCAGCAGATGACGCAATAATGCCGCAGACAGTGGAGGCAATAAACCACGCACAGGCAGCCGGCGTTCCAATGGTATTTGCAATAAACAAAATAGACAAACCGGGCGCCAACCCTGAAAAGATAAAGGAGCAGCTCTCCAATATGAACATTCTTGTTGAGGATTGGGGTGGAAAATACCAGTGTCAGGAGATCTCTGCCAAGAAGGGCATTGGAGTTGAGGAGCTTCTTGAGAAGGTACTCCTTGAGGCCGACCTCCTTGACTTGAAGGCAAACCCTGCAAAGAGGGCAATAGGTTCAGTAATAGAGTCATCTCTTGACAAGGGTCGTGGTTACGTGGCAACTATACTGGTTCAGAGCGGAACCTTGAGAATAGGCGATGTAATGCTCTCCGGATGCTTTACCGGTAAAGTGAAAGCAATGTTCAACGAGCGTGGACAGAAGGTTACCGAGGCTGGTCCTTCAACCCCTGTTTCAATTCTCGGACTCAATGGAGCACCTACAGCAGGTGAGAACTTCAATGTATTTGAGGATGAGAAGGAGGCAAAGGATATAGCCAACAAGAGGGAGCAGCTTCTGCGAATCCAGGGTCTCAAGACTCAGAAGCATATTACCCTCGAGGAGATTGGCCGCCGTATTGCAATTGGCAACTTCAAGGAGCTCAACTTCATTATTAAGGGTGATGTTGACGGCTCAATTGAAGCTCTGTCAGACTCAATAATCAAGCTTTCTACAGAGGAGGTGAGAGTAAACGTTATTCACAAGGCGGTTGGTGCCATTTCAGAATCAGACGTTCTGCTGGCAGCTGCATCAAATGCAATTATCATAGGTTTCCAGGTAAGGCCTTCAGGTTCGGCAAGAAAGCTTGCTGACAAGGAGGAGATTGAGATTCGACTCTACTCGGTAATCTACGATGCAATCAATGAAATCAAGAGCGGTATTGAAGGTATGCTCGCTCCGGAAGAGAAGGAGGAGATTACCGCAACAGCCGAGGTAAAGGAGACATTCAAGATTTCAAAGGTTGGAACAATTGCCGGATGTATTGTAAAGGAGGGCAAGCTTGCCAGAACAGCAAAAGTCCGCGTCATACGAGATGGCATTGTGGTATATACCGGAGTTCTCGGTTCACTCAAACGTTTCAAGGATGATGCAAAGGAGGTTCTCAGCGGGCAGGATTGCGGCTTGAACATAGAGAATTACAACGACATTAAGATAGGCGATGTTGTTGAAGCTTACCAGATTGTTGAAATCAAGAGGAGTTTGTAAATAATTTATTATATTTGCCGGCGCAAAAAAAGCGAGTGCTTTTAGTGCAATGGGGTCCCATAAAGGACTGAGTAACACATTTTAAAATTAAAACTATGGAAATTCTTACAATTAATGCCTCTGCAAGAGAGCTCGGCAACAAACAGAGCATCAAGCAGATTCGTAGAGCAGGCCTCGTTCCTTGCGTTGTTTACGGATGCGGAATCGAGAACATCAACTTCACAGTTGACGCAAAAGATCTCAAGAAAATCACACACTCACCAAAATCTTATCTTATTAAACTCAAATTTGAGGATAAGGAGCAGATGTGTGTTTTCCATCAGATTCAGTACCATCCAATTACAGATGAGGCACTTCATGTTGACTTCCTCGCAATAAACGACGAAAAACCAGTTGTAATTGCAGTTCCTGTAGTAATTACAGGTAACTCTGAGGGCGTTAAGCAGGGTGGTAAGCTCCAGGTAAGCGCAAGAAAACTCAAGATTGCAGCTTTGCAGGCAAACCTTCCTGATGAGCTTAAAGTTGACATTACAACACTCGGCCTTGGAAAGACAATTGTTGCCGGTGATCTCAACTTCGAGAATGTACAGATGGTTTCTCCTAAGGGTACAATTGTTTGCGCCGTTAAAGCAACACGTGCTTCAAAGGCTGCTGAAGGAGAAGAGGCAAAATAATTTTTCAATTAGAGAGAATGATGGTTTGGCAGGTGCTTCACATGCCAAACCTTTTTTAATTTTGTAGAGTTTAAAAAATAGAGCAGATGAACTACGTTATTGTAGGTTTGGGAAACATAGGTGCAGAATATGAAGAGACAAGGCACAATTCGGGCTTCCTGGTACTGGATGCTTTCATAAAGGAGTTCGAAGGTGCAAGATTTTCATCAGACAGATACGCCAGCGTTGCGCAAGTATCATTCAGAGGGCACAGAGTTACATTGGTAAAACCCTCAACCTACATGAACTTGAGCGGCAAGGCTGTAAGGTACTGGATGGGAGAGACCAAATGCAAACCGGAGAATCTTCTGGTAGTTGTTGATGACATTGCCATTCCCTTTGGAACGCTGAGAATGCGCAAGGCTGGTAGCCCGGGAGGGCATAACGGGCTCAAGAATATTGCAGAACTGCTTGGCGGCGAAAACTGGGCAAGGATGAGAGTAGGAGTAGGCAGTAACTTCTCAAAAGGCTCTCAGGTTGACTACGTTCTCGGAGAATGGAGCAGTGATGAGAAAAAGGAGCTGCCTGCCATTATGGAACAGGCCTGCAAGGCAATAAAGGCATTCATGACACTCGGCCCCGACAGGGCAATGAACATCTGCAATACAAAACCTAAAACTACAGAGAGTGAAGGAGAACAAAAAAAGGAGGCATAACCTCCTTTTTTTATATATTTCAAATACAAGCTCTATTTACTGCCTGAAAAGAATTTCCTCTGGAACAATAGCAGATATACTACGCTGCAACTGATGCAGGCATCAGCAAAATTGAATATATACTGAAAGAATGTGAAGTTCTCTGTTTCTATTATAGGGAAATAGAACATATCAACCACCTTGCCAAGAAATGGCCTGTGGAGAACGACCCCCGTTACAGGATCAACTGAACCGAATATCATCTCATAGAAGATACAGTCAATGGCATTCCCCACTGCACCAACAAGAATCAGAGCCATTCCAACAACCACTCCCGTGGGTGCTCCGTTTCTTAGAAGTCTTTTCCAGATATACCAAATCAGGACTCCAATAAGAATAAGCCTGAATGAAGTGAGAAGTATTTTACCTATATACTCCCCCCACTGAATGCCAAGAGCCATACCGTTGTTCTCAATAAACGTAATTCTGAACCAGTCATTGAAAACGGTAATTGACTCTCCGGGAAGCATATTGGTCTTTACAACAACCTTTATAACCTGGTCAATCAAGACGAGCAGGAGCACAAAGATTGCAGTGAACCAGCCTTTTTTAAAGAGGGAATTCACAAGAACCTATCTTTTATTTTTTGCCTCTATGCTAAGGGTTGCGTGCGGAACAACCATCAGCCTCTCCTTAGGAATAAGTTTGCCTGTCTCCCTGCAGATGCCGTATGTTTTGTTCTCTATTCTAATGAGGGCAGCCTCAAGATTCTGAATAAACTTGTACTGACGTGCTGCCAGCTGGCCACTCTCCTCCTTTGAAAGGGAAGTTGCGCCCTCCTCAAGTACCTTGAATGTAGGGGATGTATCCTCAACATCGTTGCTGGAACTGTGAGTCATGGTAGACTTGAGAGTCTCATAATCCTCACGCGCCTTTTCAAGTTTCTTGAGAATGAGTTCCTTGAACTCCTGCAGCTCCTCATCGCTGTATCTTACCCTCTCAGGTGCAGATGCATTAACTTGCTCGCTCATATCTTCTGGTATTAAAGTTCAAAAATAATAAAATTCCCGAATTTCAAAATTTCTAAAGCTTGCTTATTGCAACCTCCAATTCCACATCCTCCTCCCATTCAACTCTACTGAAACCCTGCTTGCCGGGCTGAACGGAAACACTCTCACCGCTAAGAGATGCATCCATTGCTATATTTCCACAAAGTGTCTGAGAACATACATACTCTCCAAAACCTTTCAGGGACTCCTCAATTTCCGCAAAAGCCTTTGATGCGTCACCCTTCTGCGAAACTACATTCATTACAACAGAAACCCTGTCTGTGACCTCAAAATCATTCTCCTTACGTATATTCTGTATTCTGTTCACCAACTCACGTGCAACACCCTCTCTTCTCAGTTCATCGGTAATTGTAATATCCAAAGCTATTGTAAGCTGCCCGAGTGAAGTGACAAGCCAGCCAGGCATATCCTCAGAGGTAATCTGATAATCCTCAGGCTCTATTGTAACATCAAGTGAATCAACTTTGAAGCTGTAGGTTCCCGCCTTCTCAATCTTCGCTATTTCAGCCTGCTCAAATGATGCAAAGGCAGATGCAATTGATTTCATTGCAGCACCGTACTTCTTTCCAAGTGTCTTGAAATTAGGCTTTATTTTCTTGGTAATAAGTCCCGTAGTGTCGCTTATAAACTCCATCTCCTTCACATTCACCTCGTTGAGAATAAGACTCTTCACCCTCTCAAGCTGCTCCCCTATTGCAGGATCAAGAACAGGAATAATCATCTTTGCAAGAGGCTTGCGCACATTGATGTTCACCTTGCGACGCAGAGAGAGAACCATTGAAGTTGCATCCTGGGCAAGAGACATTCTCTGCTCAAGAGCTGAATCAATGAGTGACTCATCTGCCTTTGGCATCAAGGTGTGATGAACAGACTCTTCAGAGTGTCTTCCACTCACCTTGTTCAAATCCAGGAAGAGTCTCTCCATATAGAACGGTGCTATTGGAGCTCCCAGAATTGCCACAGTTTCAAGACAAGTGTAGAGGGTCTGATAAGCGCTCAACTTATCCTTGCTCATGGCAGTACCCCAGAAGCGCTTGCGGCCCAGACGAACATACCAGTTGCTCAAATTGTCACATACAAAGTCCTGAATAAGTCTGCCTGCACCGGTAATATCATAGTTCTCATAGCATGCAGTTACATTCTTTATAAGTGAATTCAAATATGAGATTACCCATCTGTCAAGCTCCGAGCGCTCTGCTACAGGAACTTCAGCAGCCTTGGCATCGAATCCATCTACATTTGCATAGAGAGCAAAGAACGAGTAGGTATTGTAAAGTGTTCCGAAGAATTTCCTGCGCACCTCGTCTACTCCTGCAACATCGAATTTCAAGTTGTCCCAAGGTTGCGCATTGGTAAGCATATACCACCTGAGAGCATCGGCTCCGTAGGTATCAAGAGCCTTGAATGGATCAACCGCATTGCCAAGACGCTTGCTCATCTTCATTCCGTTCTTGTCAAGAACAAGTCCGTTGGAAATTACACTCTTATAGGCAACACTGTCAAATGCCATGGTAGCTATTGCATGAAGAGTATAGAACCAACCTCTTGTCTGGTCAACGCCCTCGGCAATGAAGTCTGCCGGGAAGTTCTTTCCACCATCTATGAGTTCCTTGTTCTCAAATGGATAGTGGAGCTGCGCATACGGCATTGAGCCTGAATCGAACCAGACGTCAATAAGGTCAAGTTCCCTCTTCATAGGCTTGCCTGCAGACGAAACAAGAATGATGTCATCTACGTAAGGCCTGTGTATATCTATCTTCTCATAATTCTCCTTTGAATAGTCACCCGGAACAAATCCCTTCACCTTGTAAGGATTCTCCTTCATGAATCCTGCGGCTATTGACTTCTCTATTTCGTTGTAGAGTTCCTCAACAGAACCAATGCAAATCTGCTCTCCGTCGTCGTTCCTCCAAATAGGGAGCGGTGTACCCCAATAGCGGCTTCGGCTGAGGTTCCAGTCGTTGAGATTCTCCAACCACTTTCCGAACCTTCCGCTTCCGGTTGACTCCGGTTTCCAGTTAATTGTGGCATTGAGTTCGCTCATCCTCTCCTTTGCGCTGCTTGCACGTATGAACCAGCTGTCGAGCGGGTAGTAGAGAACAGGTTTGTCTGTTCTCCAACAATGAGGATAGTTATGAACATGCTTCTCTATTTTGAAGACGCGGCCGTCTGCCTTCATCATCATACAGAGGTTCACATCGAGATTGATTGCAGATGAAGCAGCCTTCTCGTCATACTTGCCATTAACCGTAAACTGAGGGTCATATGCATTTTTCACCCACGCCCCCTGATACTCCTTGTAGAGCTCAACATTAACGAAATTCTTAACAAACTCAGAATCAAGTTCGTCAATTTCGTAGAACTTTCCGGTAAGGTCAACCATAGGACGGGTCTCACCCTTTCTGTTTATCATAAAGAGGCTTGGCACTCCGGCAGCCTTGGCAACGAAGGCATCGTCCGCTCCAAAGGTAGGAGCGATATGTACTATACCGGTACCATCCTCAGTTGTAACATAATCTCCTGCAATGATTCTGAATGCTTTGTCTGAAGCATCAACCACCTTGATTCCGCTAGGGCAGGCAACTGCGCCAGGTTCATTGTCAGATGCAACATTCACAGGCTTTACCCATGGAATGAGCTGCTCGTACTTCATACCCACAAGATCTGTTCCCTTATACTCACCAACAACCTTGTATGGTATAAGTTTGTCACCAGGCTTGTAATCTTCAAGTGCCATTTCGGCAGCTTTAGGATTAAAATGTGCGTTAAGAAGAGGCTTTGCAAGAACTGCGGTCATCTTCTCTCCGGTATATGCGTTATAGGTTCGTACGGCAACGTATTCAATCTTAGGACCAACGCAGAGAGCAACGTTTGAAGGAAGAGTCCATGGAGTGGTTGTCCAGGCAATAAAGTATGGTGTGCCCCACCCTGTCATCTCCGGTTTCGGATCAACCATCTTGAACTGACCTACGCAGGTGGTATCCTTCACGTCACGGTAGCATCCCGGCTGGTTGAGTTCATGCGAGCTCAAGCCTGTTCCTGCAGCAGGAGAATATGGCTGAATTGTGTATCCCTTGTAGAGAAGGCCCTTGTCATAGAGCTTTTTCAACAGGTACCACAATGTCTCAATGTAGCGGTTGTCGTATGTTATGTACGGGTTCTCCATATCTACCCAATAACCTATCCTCTGAGTGAGGTTCACCCATTCGGCGGTATATTTCATAACCTCCTTACGACAGGCAGCGTTGTAGTCATCAACAGATATCTTCTTGCCAATATCCTCCTTGGTGATTCCGAGCATCTTCTCCACACCCAGTTCAACAGGGAGTCCGTGTGTATCCCACCCGGCCTTTCTGTTCACAAGATATCCGCTCTGTGTCTTGAACCTGCAGACTGCATCCTTGATACTTCTTGCCATAACATGGTGAATGCCTGGCATTCCATTGGCAGAAGGCGGCCCCTCAAAGAAAATGAATTTTGGAGCACCCTCTCTGAGCTTCAATGTACGCTCAAAGCAACTCTCCTTTTTCCACTTCTCCAACACAGAGGCGTTAACCTCAACAAGATCAAGATTCTTATATTCCGCAAATCCCATAACTGTCCTAAAATTTAATAAGCGGCAAAGATACTCAAAATAGTTGAAAAACCCTCATTTATAACTATCTTTGGAGGACGGAAATATTTGTAAAGCTGCAGAAATCATGAGCATAAATGCCTTGGATCTTGTCATTGCCGTAATAATAGCGGCAACAGCCATAATTGGAGCAATAAAGGGGTTTGTCAAGCAGATAATTGGCATCCTTTCAATCCTCGCCGGTGTATGGTGTGCCTTCAAAGGGAGCAGCTGGCTTGTCCAGAATGTAAGGAGTTACATTCCAGCCGGCGAAAAGACACTCTATATAGTCTGCTTCATCATTATTGTGGTGGTAGTCATATTGCTTGGATATCTGCTTGGAAGATTCATTGAGAAAATTATTGAAATAACAACACTCGGTTGGATTAACAGAGTGTGCGGTGCCCTGCTCGGAGCAGCCAAGGCAATATTGCTCATTGCAGTGGTCGTCTACATTTTTGACAAGATCAACAATGCATATCACCTTGTTGGAAACGGCAGCCTCAACGATTCCATTCTATGGGTGAAGATGAGAGTGGTTTACAAGGAGATTTTCCCCTATCTCTCCAGGTTGAAGTTCTAATTGAGCAAGAGGCGGAATCTATCTTCTCTTTCCGGCAAATACTACTCCAATAATAATTGCTGCACTTCCCAGTGCGGCAACAAGAGTCATCTTCTCCCCCAGAATCACAGTAGCTCCAATAAGAGTAAAGAAAGGATTCAGGTAGACATAATTGGTACTGGTTACGTTCCCCAACTTGGCCATTACAAGATTCCATGCAGCATATCCCAGGAACGATGCCAATACACCAAGGAAAAAGAGATTGAACAGCACCTTGCCATTATAAAAGACTCTGGCAAAACTGCTTGCACCACTACTGAGTATTCCATATGTAGATTCCCCTGCAATTGTCATCTCGCCCGAACCAGTATAGAGCATATATGGAATTACAGTAACAAGGCCCCAGAAAAAGACCTTCCTTGTTGCAAAAAGACTACCGTAATCTTCTGTTAGCTGAGCGGCAAGAATGCTGTAAAGGGCCCATAAGGCAGCAGCGGCAAACGCAAGAAAATCACCGAGAACAGGATATGGAGCAGCAAGTACTGATGCCACCTGGGCAACTGAACTGGAAGGTTTTGATGATGCACCGTCGAATATGATCATTGCCATACCGCTTAAGCATAGTATTGTTCCTATAACCAACGCACCGGAAATCTTCACATTCTCAAGGCCATCTGATATTCTCCCCTTCACATACCTTTTCACAAGAATTGTAAGTATGGCCGTAAGCAACGGAGCAATACCTACAATGAATGAAACGTGACTGGCTTGCGTATAAAATACGGCATTGTTCTCAGCAAGGAAGTACATGGATCCTCCGCTGATACCTAAAATCACGAAAAGCACTTCATCCTTCAAGCTGTTTGCCCACACCTTAATGGATTTCCCTTTGGAAAAGGCTGCAAGAAGCCACATCCCGAAATATGCCATTACAAATCTCACAAAAAAGGCTCCCTCTGGAGTGAAGCCTGCCGCCATAAGTATTTTGCTTGAAACGAATGTCATGCCCCAGACGGACATGACTGCAAGGGCAATAAGATGATATATAAATTTTGACTTGGCCATTATTACAATAACTTTTTCGGAGTTCCGGCAACAAAATCCTTCAAATAGAAGGGTTCAAAATATGCCGTATCCTTGAAATCAGCGTTTGCAAACGCCTTTGCAGCAGTCACCCTCATTCCCGAAGACTTAATTGGCTCATCAACGAAGAGTGGCATTTGAGCTGTTCCTGAAGATTTCAGAAGTTCCGCAAATTTTGCACTGCCGTTTCCTGTAAATACAACCTTACCTGATGCAATATACTCTGCAAAGGAGTTTTCATCAAGAATCACGGCTCTGGTTCCCTCAATTTCCGAGCCGTTTGAAGAGAATACCGCACTGTACACCTCCATTCTGCGCGCATCAATCATAGGAATAAATACGGCATCCGGTGCAATGCCACCACCATTTGAAGAGTCAAGTTTATCCTTGGCGCACTGTGCCATGGCAGCCAGGGTATTCACCCCAATAAGAGGCAGCGAAGCTCCATAGCAGATACCCTTTGCCAATGAAAGACCCACCCTGAGACCGGTATAAGAGCCAGGTCCCTCACTTATTGCAACAGCATCAATATCACTGATACTCAAATTGTTTCTCTTGAGAAGATTCTCCACCATTGGAGCAAGCAATGAAGCCTGACTCTTTGGCTGGGGTTCAAATATCTCATCCAGGAGTTTTTCACCTTCAGATAGAGATACTGAACAGCAGTCGGTTGCACTCTCTATATTCAAAATTTTTGGAGACATCCTATTCATTAAATCAATACTATTTCATCTTCACTGCACTTCCAGCCGAAAGCTTCTCAGCAATAGCATTGAAGGGTGCAGTCACAATTTTCTCATTGGCATCCAGTCCCGAAATGACCTCAATTGAGAGCATATCCTGAATGCCTGTCTTTACAACCCTCGGAGTCACCTTACGTGACACCGTATCAACAACAAATACCTGTTGCCAGTTGTTCCTCTCATAATCAAGCGAATCAATAAGTCCCTTTCTTGTAGTTACGGCCTGCAGAGGAATAACAAGAGCATTGTCGTGTCTGGCAGTAATGATATTCACAGAGGCGCTCATACCAGGACGCAAAGGCACATTACCATTAACAACCAGGTCTGAATAGGACTCCGGAAGAATAAAAATCTTCACCTCAAAATTCGTTACCTGGTCGGTAGTACCGGTAGCAGTTCCCTTTGAAGAGGAGGCAATCTGAGTTACCGTTCCCATAAACTTTCTTCCCGGATATGCGTCAACCTCAACAGATGCACTGTCTTGCAATGAAAGCTTCACAATATCATTCTCGTTTACATCAACCAAAACCTCCATATTCCCAAGGTCTGCAATTCTGAGCATCTCAGTTCCTGCCATCTGACCGGTACCTACAACTCTCTCACCCTTTTCAACACTCAACTTGGAAATGGTGCCGTCAACAGGAGCATATATGGTGGTTTTCAGAAGATTCTCCCTGGCCTCTTTAAGGGCAGCCTTGTAACTGCTTATATTGTACTCGCACGACTTCAACTGCTCAGCACCAGCCTCATACTGGGCAACAGCACTCTCGTATTCTGACTTTGCAATGGCCTTTTTCTCATACAGGCGGCTTGCCCTCTGGTATGCCGACTCGAACTGAGCCATCTGCGCCTTCTGCTGCTTGTACTGCGCACGTGTGGAATTGAGCGTAGCCTCAGCCCTCTCCACCGCCGATAGATATACATCCTGCTGTATCTTTATAAGGAGGTCACCGGCCTGAACCCGGTCGCCCTCCTTGACATTAAGCTCAACTATCTCGCCCGAAACATCAGGAGATATCTTCACCTCTATTACAGGCTGTATCTTTCCATTTGCAGGAATTGACTGCTCAATTGAGGTAACGGATGGGTATGCGGCGGTCACTTCAACCCCTTTCTCGCCCTTGGTGGCAAACTTTATTGCAATTATGAGAATAATAACAGCCGCTACAACCAGCAACGCTATCTTACCCTTCCCCATTTTCCCGGACTTGTTCTGCTTCATATTGTACTATCTGATAGGTATACCCCTGTAAAAATCAAGTATCTTCAAGTTGAACAGATACTGGTACTTGGCCTGAAGGCACTCAGACTCACTTGAATACCAGTTGTTCATTGCCACAATAACCTCAGTTGTGGTTGCCGCACCCTCCTGCGCCTTGAAATTAATGACATTCCATGACTCCTTGCTTGAGAGTGACGAACTCATTGCAGCCTGATATTTTTTATAAGCATTCAGAACGTCTATGTATACGCTCTGAACCAGCTTGTAAAGTTCCTGTTTGTTCAAATCCAACGTAAGCCTGCTGTTCTGCAGATTCAACCCTGCATTCTTTGTTGCCAGCTTTGCATTGAGCCCGGAGAAGATTGGAACTGATAGGGTGAATCCCAAATATGGATTCCTGTTGTCATTGAACTGTGTAAAGAAGGCAGCATCCTGGGTATCAGTGTAATAAGTACCGTATGTTGCATTCATTGAAATGGTAGGGTAATAGTAGCTCTTTGCAACCTTAAGGTCATACTCGCTCTTCTCCAACGCAAGTTCAGCGCTTCTGATCTGAGGCAGATTGAGAGCATCTTCATAAATGGCACTGAAATTCAAGCCGGAGGGGTCGGTAAGCAACTCCGCCTGCTGAGGTATCTCAACGTCAAATGCAAGCTGCTGTTCAAGAGGCAGATTGAGGAGCTGGGTAAGAGAGAGGTATGCATTTGTCAGCTCGTTTGCTGCATTCACCATTGTAAGCGTATCCTGAGAAGCCTTCGCCTCCATTTCAAGCAGAGTGCTGTATGGTTTGCTTCCCTCATCAACCAGAATTCTGGTATTGGCAACCTGTTGCGAAGAGGCCTCACACGTTTTCTTGCTCAATTCACTTATCTCATACTGCAGCAGCACCTGCAAGTAGGCCTGGGCAACCTGAATTGAAACGCTGTTTTTCAGAGCCTGGCTATTGTGCTCCTCAATTTTGAGAGCCAGTTTGTCACTCTTTATGGTATTCAGCTTGGCAAGTCCCTCAAAAAGGGCGATTCGCGCATCAACACTGGCGCTGGTACTCTGAGTTAGTTTGGTTGATATCTGAAGTTCCTGTACATTCACTGACTTTCCCCAGTTCATTGTATGCCCCAAACTGCCGCTCACCTTTGGGATGAGGTTCATATAGGCGCCCTTCAAAGTGTTCCTGCTACGTTCAATATCTATATCCTTCTGCTTAATGGAGATATTATGTTCTATTGCATAATCAACGCACTCACCCAACGTCCAATGCCTCTCCTGCACACTCTGTGCATTTGAAAAAATGGAACACAACAACACCATTGACAGACAAACCGTCTCCTTACATCTGTTCATATACTCTGAAGCAGCTTGAATCAAACCGCAAATTTAATAATTAATAATTACATTATTGCCCGTGAGCGGTGCAGCAGGGTCACAGGGGCGGCAGCACCTTGAATTATAATTTGGGGAGCCCTCAAAAAGCAGAGCTCCCCAACACCAACAACATCAACTACAAACTACAAACTACAAACTACATGTTCACGGTAGAAGGCAATTTCTGTGCCTTACTGAAGTATTGTCTGCAGAATTCGTAAATTTTTACACCAACACCAACAAGGAACCCCAACTTATACGCCAAATCGGAAATCAGGCTGCTTTTTCCCCCATATATACATGCAGCCTCAAATGAATCAATCACCTGCATTGCTCCCTGCTCTCCATAACTGAATTGCTGCCGTTTTCGTATCCCATGAAAAAATCGCCACCATAACTGAGAACGAAGCGTACAACGCTTTTCAACAATCTGAAAATTCTGCCAAGGTTTGCTCCTCCGCACACCAGGCTCTCTCTTTCTCCAAGCGGCACAAGACCGCCAGCTTTCAATCTTTCATCTCCCATGTTTCCAAACTTTTGCGTCTGCAGAAAAGGTGCGCAGACTTCCACCCTTGGTTAACCATATATCAATTGCGCAAAATGTCCCTGTTGAAATCAATTGTAAGATCAGCCTCATCCAAAAGTCCTCTGTTATGTGAAATCATAAGCACTCCCACTCCACTGCGGCAGATATTCTTCAATATTCCAAGTACAGCTCTCTCCGATTCGCTATCGAGTGCACCAGTGGCCTCATCAAGTACCAAAAGCGACGGTACTCTCATAAAGGCTCTGGCCAGCAGCACCTTCTGCCTCTGCCCATTGCTCAGGCGCACCGATGACACACCCCCTACCATTGTCATAAGCCCCTGCGGCAATGAATCTATAAACTCATCCATTCCCAGGCTCTTCACAACACGTTCCACCCTCTTTAACAGAAGTTCGGAAGGCTCTTCGAAACAGAGAATATTTTCCAGCAGAGTGCCTCCCCACAGCATATCGGAGCCGCTCACCACCAGAACCCGCTCCCGAAGATGCGCTAGATCCATTCCTCCAATATCCCTTCCTTCAAACAATATTCTTCCCCCACCAGGGCGATAGTCTCCCACCATAAGCGCGGCCAAAGTGCTCTTTCCGCATCCGTTGGGGCCGTATAGAACCGTAAGCTTTCCAGAAGGAATGGCTATGTTCACACTCTCCATTAACGGCATCCTTCCAACATATCCAAAAGAGACATCCCTGAACTCTACAACATTGCAGCAGTGTTCACCTGCCACATATGACGCCGAAGTTTCAGATACCTCATTTACAGCCCTCTCTTCCTTATCCTCCCCAATGTCAATTATCTCAAATATCCTCCTCCAGCTCACCCTCGCCTGCGCCAGATTTGCAGAGAGATCTGTAAAGTGCTCAAGTGGCTGAATAATGAAGGAGCACATGGTATAAAGAGCAACAAAACGTCCAAGCGTAAGCTCACCTCTTCCTACCAGAAGTGGCCCCAATATGAGAAGCACTGCAACCATTCCCTTGGAGAGCATCTGCGAAAAGAGAGAGAGCAGGGCATTTTTCCTTCCGCCGTCAAGAAAAATGCTCTTGAAACTGCTGTAATCCTTATCAAGTTTCGCAGCAGCGGCCCCACCTGTATTGAAGTGGCTCAGCGCCGGCATTGACGAAATGAAATCAACGAATACCGACTGGTATGAAGAGAGTGATGAGGCCACCTTGTACCCATTCTCCATATTGATTCTGCCGCACCATCTGTAGAGGATGAAGTAACCGGGGAAGAAAAGGAACATTACTCCGGCACATACCCTGCTGTAATGGAATGCAAGAAAAGATGCGGTAATAAAAGTAAACAGGCTCACAAGAAAGGATACCAGGATGTCAGTGAAAAGATTTCTGATTCTGGGAACGTCGGCAATCCTTGACATCAGACTGCCGGCATCAAACTGAGATGTTTGGAATAATGATAAGCATAGCAAGCGCCGAGAGAACCGGCTTAGGATTCCTGCATCCATGTCAGCCATTGACTCTATTGCAAGCCTGTTATATAAAAAACCTATTGACAAGTTCAGAATAAAGAGAAGAAGAACAGCATAAAGAATTGGCGTGCCATAAGTTCCGACCTGCTTCACCATCACCGAATCCACGATCTTTTCAAGAATCAGAGCTGTTGCAACACCAAGCAACGAGAGCAGCATGCTCAAGGAGAAAAGCGCGGCAATTTTTCCCCAATGCTCCAACATAAATGAAAACATTCTCCTCCAAAGAGATTCACCATCTGACACCGAAGCATCATTTTTAGGATACAGCTTTACAACTATTCCACTCCACTTTCTGCGGAATACCCCGGCTGGAATCCTTTTACGGCTGCCATTTTCGGGGTCCATTATTTGGAAACTCACTCCATCAAATCCATATACGGCCACATAATGAAGCATGCCATTTCTCTTTATTGTCAACGCTATGAAGGGGTTGT
>DCHN01000020.1:31515-36271 GCA_002315995.1 Bacteroidales bacterium UBA1751
CTGGTTAAAGAGAATTTCTTCCCCCACCATGCCGCTATGGAGCAGAGCGATGCCGCACCGCAATCATAACTATCGAGCTGCATTATGTCAATACCTCCTCCCATAACTCAAAGATGACCTTGTAACAAAAAGAAGCGCCGCCTGGCAGAATCATTCCTCCCCTCCAAATTGTGATCTGCCATTCCAGACAGCGGCACTTCAACTCTGCTTGGCACAATAAAAAATTACCGGCCAACCCATTGCAAAGTTGACCGGTATATTCGATTCGAAAGGTACAAAACAGCAAAATTTATGAAATTGCTGCAAAAACGCCTTTCTGAAAATTTTTCCAGCTACGGAAATACTCTATTTCACAATCTTGTTGAGAATTGAACAGAGTGAATTGGTATTGAGCACATTCTTTCCAACAATATCTCCCTCTGAATTGAAAATAAAGAGAGAAGGAATCTCTGTAATATTGTAGAGGCCAACAGCAGGAGAAGCCTCAGCCAGTCCGTCACAAACATTGATCCAAGGAAGTTCCTGGGCCTTTACAGTAGTAGCCCATGATTTCTTGTCAACATCAACGCAGACCATATATATCTCAAGACCTTTTGGATGATACTTCTCATAAACGCTCTTAAGCTCGTGGTTTATCATCTTGTGACCTGCATTGGTAGATGTCCAGAAATAGAGAATGAAAGGCTTGCCCAGAAGTGATGAAAGTTTGATTTTCTGCCCGTTTACGTCAGGCAGTTCAATGTCAGGGAAGGCAATTTCATTGGCGGAACCTATCTGTCCATCCATAGCGAGGGCGTCACCATACATCTTCATATCCCTGCCTATTCTCTCCACATATCTGCTTGAAGGATACTTCACGCTGAGAGAATCATAAACTCTCTGGAAATAGACCACATCCTTTGAGTCTGCAAAAAGGGCGAGCAGAGGAGTTATTCTCTGATATAGAAGATTCACATTGGCAAACTCGTATGGGTGCTCTATAATATACTTTATAGCAGCGAGTTTGTAATCTCTGTACGCTGTTCCCAGACTGTGTTTCGCACTCTGGGCAGCTTCAGCATCACCTGCAATCTCTGCATTCTGATATGCTGTAGCAAGAGAGTCAAGAAGCTGGTTGGAGTTGTCAACAAGCTTGTTCACCTCAAGGAGAGCAGCTGTCTTTTCCGAACCTGATACCACGAGGTTTCTACCGAGTGTATCTGCGCTCACCTTTACGCTCTCACCGCCTTCAAGTATGAGAGATGAGAGAAGCCTCCTTCCATATGAGAGGTAATAGAACTGAGGATTGCCTTTTGAAGCCGCAACCTTGCATGTTGCAGTACCCCTGTCATTGAGTTTCAGCGTATCAACAACAGCAATTTCGTCAGTGTTGAGAATTGAAACAATCACGTTCTTTCCGGCACCGCCATCCAGAGCCAGCTCAATTTTTGCCTCATTGCTGCCAACACATGAAACAGCTGCCACAGCTGCAAAGAGGGAAATGATAATCTTTTTCATATAAAGTATCTATTGTTTACAGAGTGTCAAACGCTTCAGCAATTCTTGAAGCTATATCCTGCATCTGCTCTGCAGGAAGGGAGAGTTTCTCCTTTTTGAAATCAAGGTCGCCCTCATTGTTGAGCGGAACAAGGTGAATATGAACATGCGGAACCTCCATTCCAAGAACTGCAACCCCCACCCTTTTGCAAGGACATACCTTTTCTACTGCTGCAGCAACCTTGCGGGCAAAATCCCAGAGCCCGGCATATGTCTGCTCATCGAGATGGAAAATATAGTCATCCTCTATTTTTGGAATGACAAGAGTATGCCCCTTTGCAAGCGGTGCAATATCAAGAAAGGCGTAGAACTTGTCACTCTCCGCAACCTTGTATGAAGGAATCTCGCCTGCAACTATTCTGCTGAAAATTGTTGCCATAGTATGGTTCAATTAGAATGTTATATCAAGAATTTCAAATTTCAGAAGGCCGTTCGGGACCTGCACGTCAACAACTTCACCCTTCTTCTTGCCCATAAGAGCCTTGCCGATTGGTGTGGTTGATGCAATTTTCCCCTCTTTGAGATTAGCCTCGCTCTCTCCGGTTATCATATACGTTACAACAGCCCCGGTCTTGAGATTCTTGATCTTGACCTTGTTGAGCATCTGAACCTGATCGGTATTCAATTTGGATTCATCTATAACCCTTGCATTGGCCACAAGATCCTGCAACTGTGAAATTTTGAGTTCAAGCATTCCCTGTGCCTCTCGTGCGGCATCATACTCTGCATTCTCCGACAAATCGCCTTTGTCCCTTGCCTCTGCAATTGCTCTTGAAATGGCAGGTCTCTCTACTGAAATCATGTGGGCGAGCTCAGCCTTAAGTTTGTCCAACCCCTCTGCGGTCAAATAATGAATGTTACCCATAAAAACAAAATTAAAAAGAAGCAGGCTATTGGAATAGCCGGCCCCTGTTAAAAATATGATGCAAAGTTAATAAAAATTTTTCCTAGCAAATCAAAATAAATTCAGAAGCCGCACCTTGAGTATATCCCTGTTCATCTGTTCAACAAGCTCCTTGCGTGATGAAAACTTACACTCGGGCCTCAATTTCTCAACGAACCTCAACTCCAGATCGAGCCCGTATATATCCTCGTTGAAATCAAGGATATGTGTTTCAATGGTCCTGGTTGAAGAATCAGTAAGAGTTGGGCGTACGCCAATGTTGCATACACCGGTATGCCATACTCCCAACAGTTTCACCTTAACTGCATAGACGCCATCCTGTGGAACCGCCTTGAGCGGATTATAGAGTCCCATATTGGCGGTTGGGAAACCCAGATCCTTGCCAATGCCGTTTCCCCTAAGCACAACGCCGCTCAGCATATACTCATATCCAAGAAATTCATTGGCCCTGCATATTGAGCCGCAGCTGAGCAGGTTCCTGATTTTTGTTGAAGATATTATGTCTCCATCCATAATGAACTCCTCACATCTTACAACCTCAATACCAAGCGACTTTGCCTTTGCAATCATCTCTGCCTGACTCTGGTTCACATTTTTTCCGAGTCTGTGGTCATATCCAATTACAAGAGTGCTCACCCCATATTTGTCACGCAGATACATCTTCATGAACTCCTCAGTGGAGAGGGCGGCGAACTCCCTTGTGAAAGGAATTGCAATGAGGCGGTCAACACCCATATCCCGAACAAGGCTATCCTTCTCCTCAACCGTATTAAGCAAGCGCAAATCTCCGGCATCCTGCTGAAGAACCGTTCTTGGATGTGGCCAGAAAGTTATTACAGCACTCTCCTCCCCCCTGCTACGAGCAATGTCGCAGACCTGACCCAGAACCTTTCTGTGGCCCTTGTGCACCCCGTCAAAAAAACCTGTTGCAGCTATCATATCAAAATATCATCTTTCTCCTTCAGGCAGCACATTCACTTTTCATCGCCATTTCCCTCCAGAGCCTTTTCGAACCCAGTTCTATATCCTTGAAGCATCCTGCGCGCCTGCTCTATAAGAGCCTTTGCCTGCCCAATGAGCGGCTCAACCTCAACCAGCGGCAGATCCGGCTCCTCAATGCGCCTTACAACCGCATCGAGCTGCTCCATTATCTGCTGATAACTCAATTTCTCCTCCATCTCTTTTTTTCTTTTTCTACTGCCGATAGCTGAACAATTCACTATCGGCAACGTATGCAGTGCAAAAATAATAAAAATGGCTTTGATTTCTTATATTTGCGTTCATGGAAGAGACAATGACTCTGCTTCAGTTGCAGGAGATGATTTCGGAGGCGGTGCATGAGGGGCTGCCCCAGGCATATTGGGTAAGTGCGGAGATTTCGCAAATCAGTGTGAACGCCAGCGGGCATTGCTATATAGACCTGGTTCAGAGCGGCAGTGACGGCAAGGCACAGGCAAAGGCTCGCGCAATAATATGGCGCAGCAGAGCGGAGTTACTGCTGGAGTATTTCAGGCAGGAGACAGGGCAGTTGCCTTCAAAAGGAATGAAGATTCTGCTGAACGTAGAGGTGGAGCACTCTCCTCTCTGGGGACTTTCACTTATTGTATACGACCTGGACCCCACCTTCACACTTGGAGAGGTTGAGCGGCAGAGGCAGATTACAATTGACAGGTTGCAACAGGAGGGAATGTTTGATATAAATTCTCAAGTTGAACTTCCATCTCTACCGGGAAACATTGCAGTAATAAGCGCAGAAGGTGCGGCCGGGTATGGCGACTTTCTCAAACATATATCCCAAAGCGCATGGGCCGGTGCCATAAAATGTACTCTATTCAGCTCTCCGATGCAGGGTGAGGAGTGCCCTTGTGGAATAATCTCCGCACTTATGGAGATTCTTCAGCACGATTCCTTTGATGCAGTGGTTATTATAAGGGGAGGCGGAAGCAGTATGGACCTGCGCTGTTTCGATGACTACGAACTGGCACTGAACGTTGCGCAATACCCGCTGCCGGTTCTCACCGGAATAGGTCACGAGAGAGATTATCATGTCATAGATATGGTGGCGCACAGTTGGTTCAAGACCCCAACCGCCGTTGCAGACTTTCTCATAGAGTCCTTCCAGAATGAGTGGGAGCACCTTCAGGAGCTCTCAGCAAGAGTGGTTCTTGCACTGGAGGGTAGAATAAGCGGGGAAGAGCGCAGAATTGATTCTCTCGTTGAGAGAATGAAATATGCTGCGCGTTCTCTTGTAGATTCAAAACTCAGTGCGCTTGCACTTATTGAGCAGAGAATTGAGCAGAGGAATCCGCTCAAACT
>DCHN01000020.1:36392-40683 GCA_002315995.1 Bacteroidales bacterium UBA1751
TCTGAAATCCAGAAAAAAGCTTTAGGATGGAGTATTGAAAATTGGAAATGGGAGCGATAATTCATACCTTTGCAGAGAATTTGCTTGAACGGTGAAAATAACGAAAGCCATATTCAAAGGGAGTTGCACTCAGGTTTCAAAGAAGCCTGCCGGTGGTTATCCCGAATTCGCTTTCATAGGACGTTCAAACGTAGGCAAATCATCACTCATAAATATGCTTTGCGGCAACAGACAGCTTGCAAAGACATCCGCCACTCCAGGCAAGACACTTCTGGTAAACCACTTTCTTGTAAATGACAAATGGTTCATTGTTGACCTTCCAGGCTACGGCTATGCGCGCATAAGCCAGAAAGAGAGGGAGAATCTCAACAAGATGATTACCTCATACATAGGCAAGTCGGAGGAACTTCAGGTGCTTTTTGTACTTATGGACCTAAGACTGCCAATACAGAAGATTGACCTCGAATTTCTGGAGGCCGTTGCGGAGGCCAATGTCCCTTGCGCAATAGTATTCACCAAGGCAGACAAACTTGGGGTTAATGCCAGAGTTTCGCAACTCGAGAAGAACAAAAAGGAGCTGCTGCAATACATGACGGAGTTGCCGCCGGTTTTCTGCACATCGTCTGAAAGCGGGCTTGGAAAGGAGGAGCTGCTTGACTACATTGAGGTGATTCTGGAACATAAAGACGACAGTGCAGAAACAGATTCCCAATAGAACATTTCCTGTAACAAATCAAGAACTTATTAACCCTTACATATATAGTTAATCTTTAAAAATTCATAATACCATGCAAGAGCCACATATTGTGCATACACACAACATCAAGATTTTCGCCTGCAGAGGATCAAAACCGCTTGGAGAGAAAATAGCCCTCTCACTTGGTCTTGAACTTGGAAAATCTGAAGTAACATCCTTCTCTGACGGAGAGTTCCAACCAATCTTCCTTGAGAGCATAAGAGGAAATACAGTGTTCATTGTACAGTCAACCTTCCCACCTCTTGACAACCTCTTCGAACTGCTTCTCATGATTGATGCAGCAAAGAGAGCTTCAGCCTACAAGGTAGTTGCAGTTATGCCTTACTTCGGATGGGCAAGACAGGACAGAAAAGACCGTCCTAGAGTATCCATTGGAGCAAAGCTCGTTGCAAACCTTCTCATGGCGGCAGGTTGCGACCGTATAATGACCGCAGACCTTCACGCAGACCAGATTCAGGGATTCTTCGACTGCCCTGTTGACCACATCTACGCAAGCTCAGTGTTCCTCCCATACCTGAGGACTCTCAACATAGACAAACTCTCAATTGCTGCACCTGACATGGGAGCGGCAAAAAGGGCCAACGCCTACTCAAGAGTTCTTGGCTGTCCGCTCATCGTTTGCCACAAATCAAGGGAGAGAGCGAATGTTGTAGGAAGTATGACAGCAATAGGTGAAGTTGCCGGAAGAAACATCATCATTCTCGATGATATGGTTGACACCGCAGGTACACTTACCAAGGCAGCCAACATGCTTATGGAGAAGGGAGCACTCAGCGTAAGGGCGCTTGCAACACACGCAGTACTCTCAGGCGCAGCATACCAGAACATTGCAAACAGCGCACTGGCAGAGCTCATTGTTACCGACACTATTCCATTGAGGGTTCCTGAAGGAGCGGACGCCTCAAAAATCAGTGTCATCTCCCTTGCAGACATCTTTGCAGATGTAATTGAAAAGGTATACAACTACAAGTCAATAAGCACAAGTTTCGTATTCTAATATACGCAACACAATAATGTTCACAAGGGGCAGCCTGCACGGTTGCTCCTTTATTTTTACTCCATAAGTCATTAGTTGTAAAATTAGCTATCTTTGAAAGCAGTATTGCATAGCATCAATGAATCAGCCTGTTTTCATAGCCATTGACCTGAAGTCATTCTTCGCATCGGTTGAGTGCGTCTACAGAGGACTTGACCCTTTGACAACCAACCTTGTGGTGGCTGATGCATCAAGAACCGACAAAACAATATGTCTGGCCGTTTCACCCTCCCTCAAGAGTTATGGGATTGGAGGAAGGGCCAGGCTTTTTGAAGTTGTGCAGAGGGTTAGGAGCGTTAACGAACAACGCCGCTGGAAAGCCCCTCAATACAAGTTTACACACAAGAGCAGCAACAACATTGAAGTCTCCGGCAACCCGGCTGTGGAACTTGACTACATTGTAGCACCTCCACACATGCAGCGCTACATGGAGGTGAGCAGTAGGGTGTACGCCACATATCTCAAGTACATAGCACCCGAAGACATTCACGTCTACAGCATTGACGAGGTACTGATTGATGCTACAAACTATGTCGATAGAAAATTCAAGAAAACATCTCAATATCCGGCCGAAAGGCCATTGACGGGCGAGGCCACTCCTGACATGCAGATCAGAGATGAAGGAGAAGAGAGACTATCGGCAGTGGCAAATAAAAAATTGCAGGCGGCACACGACCTTGCCATTACAATGATAAAGGATGTGCTCAAAAGCACCGGCATTACCGCAACAGCGGGAATAGGGACGAACCTCTATTTGGCCAAGGTGGCAATGGATATTCACGCCAAGCACCAGAAAGCCGACAGCAATGGCGTGCGCATTGCCGAACTTGACCCCATAAGTTTCCGGCGGGAGTTGTGGAACCACAGACCGCTTAAAGATTTCTGGCGCATAGGTAAGGGAATTGCGTCAAAACTTGAGGCCCACGGAATAACTACAATGGGCGAACTGGCCCGCCGCTCGCTTGACAAGGGATGGGAGGCCTGGATGTTCAAGCAGTTCGGCGTTGCGGCTGAACTCATCATTGACCACGCATGGGGTTGGGAGCCATGCCCCATGAGCGAAATCAAGAGGTACAAGCCACAGACCAACAGCATTACAAGGGGGCAGGTACTGCAGGAACCATATACATTTGAGAAGGCCAGGGTAATTGTTCGCGAGATGAGCGACCTCATTGCACTGACGCTGGTAAACAAGAACCTGAAAACAAATCAGCTGGACCTATACATAGGCTATGATATTGAAAATTCCGCTTCATACGGCGGCGACCTTGTAAGCGATTGGTACGGAAGAACTGTTCCCAAACCGGCTCACGGCTCAATTAACCTTGAACGCTACTCCTTCTCGGCACAACTTATAATAAAACGCTGCGTTGAACTCTATGAGAAGATAGTTGACCCGAACCTCTCGGTAAGAAGAATTCACATCTCGGCAAACCGCCTCCTCCCAGCAGAGGAAGCCGAGGCAACCATTCAGCCCACCCTCTTTGACGACATCCACGATGATCCCAAGGAGTTGCGCCGCCAACAGGTAATTCTGCAGATAAAAAAGAAGTTCGGCAAGAACGCAATACTTAAAGGGACCAACTTTGAAGAGGGAGCCACAGCCCGTGAACGCAACCAACAGGTAGGAGGGCACAAAGAGTAATGATGAACGAACTGGATCAAATAATTGATATGGAATACACCGGTATCAAGGGCCGGCAGAAGATGAGCATGCACGAGCGTGCAGCCCAATTCGCCCCTTTTGCTGCCCTCACCGGCTATGACGCCGTCATTGATGAAACCGCCCGCCTCACCAGTACAAAAATCGAACTTGATCAGGAGGCGCGTCTGGAACTTGACCGCACCCTTTCAGAAATTCTCTCCTCCACTGATCAAAAGGCAACTCCGGAGATTTCCATTACCTTTTTCAAACACGACAACAAAAAACAAGGCGGCGCCTACATTACCACCACAGGCCACATCAAGCGCATTGATGAAATCACACGCACCCTGATTCTTGAGAATGGTCAGATCATTCCACTGGATGATATATTGAACATCAGGATAAAGTGAAGATGCCCACCGATGGCATCTCCTAATCAAAGGCCTTCATTGCAGCCATCTGCTGGTCGTGTTCACTCTCACTAAGACTTGTCATATTATTCAAAATTTCAGCAATACATCACCATTCAAGTGACATCGTATATTTAAAGCACAAAAATAATTACAAAAAACCATATAATTTTATATTCCAAGAACAACTGCAGGTGATATACTAAGTCTACGGCAAATATTTTGAGCCAAAGTTGGCTAATGATTGTGTCATTTCCGGCCATAGAGAGAAGAAATGCATAAAAACGATATAGGTGTTGCCCAACGGCTCCGCCTGAGCGCTGAATGGCATTGAGAAACCGGGACGCTGCGGAACTCGCAACTTTTAGGCCCGCCTCACGGCAAGCCTAACATTGCTCAGACAATCCTCGCGTTTTCCCCCGTTTTCTCAATGCCGCGCTCAA
>DCHN01000012.1 GCA_002315995.1 Bacteroidales bacterium UBA1751
CTTGACTTTGCATACAACATTCACTCAAAGATTGGAAACAGTGCAATTGCGGCAAAGGTGAATCTGAAACTGGTTCCCCTCTCGTATGTTCTCAAGAACGGAGACCAGATTGAAATCATTACGGCAGAGAGCCAGAAACCAAAACGAGAGTGGCTTGAATTCGTTGGCACAGCCAAGGCAAAAGCCCTTATATACGATGCCATAAAGAGCGATTCCAAGAATGCAACAAAAATGGGGCAGACCAAACTTGAGGAGTCGCTGGAGGCTCTTGGCGTCAAATCACAGAACAGGGTTATAAAAAAACTCATTGAGGCATATTCAGTATCGAACAAGGAGGAGCTCTACATAAAAATAGGCACCGGACTCATAGACCTCCAGGATCTCGACAATGTCCTTAAAAAGAACAACGAGAGCAAATTTGTCAAATACTGGAAGCTTCAATTCCTCATCGGAAAGGGCAGTGAAGATGAAGAACAGCCGAAGAAGAGCAAGAAAAATAAGATAGACAAGAAGAGCGCATATCTTCTTGAAGAGAACGTCTTTGACAAGAGCCTCTCATACAAAGTGGCCGAGTGCTGCAATCCTATTCCTGGAGACCCGGTAATAGGTTTCCTTGACGAGAACAATGAGGTTGTCATTCACAAGAAGAGCTGCCCTAGTGCAATATCCCTGGCTTCAGTTCAGGGCACGAACATCATTGATGCAAAGTGGTGCAAGCATACCATTCTCTCTTTCCTTGCAAGAATAGGAATACGCGGAATTGACCGTATAGGCATTGTATCGGAGATAACAAAGCATATTACCCTGGAGCTGAGCGTGAATATCAGAAAAATATATTTTGAGACCCACGACGGCATATTTGAGGGATATATTGACCTCTACGTCCATAACACCGATGACCTTGATGCCCTTATGAAGGAGATTCGCAAGGTAAAAGGTGTTGACCACGTAACCAGAGTGAACATTTCAGAATAGAATCAATAACAGATTATTATATGAAACTGAGCGTCACCCCATTCAGCATAGCAAGAGTTCTGCTGGCAGCAGTTGCAGGATGCACACTGTTTGAGATATCATCCTGTGCCAGAACCATGGGCGGTCCGCTTGGCGGGCCTAAGGACACAATTCCTCCTGTTGTTGTGGCAACGATGCCTGAATACGGAACAACCGATTTTCCAAGAACAAAGGGAAAGGTTACCATAAAGTTCAATGAGTATATCCAGCTAAAGGAGCCGGCAAAGAACATATTCCTTTCACCGCCTACAAAAAAGAGACCCGAATACAAGATAAAGGGGAAGAGCCTTGTCTTCACATTTCCTGACACGCTTCTTCCTAACCAGACCTACTCGCTTGACTGGGGGGGAGCAGTAGCTGACAATAATGAGGGTAACCCAATTGGACCATACTCATTCGCATTTTCAACAGGCAGTACCATTGATTCAATGCTGCTTAGCGGAAGGGTTTATGACAATGAAAAACTGGTTCCAATGGCTGACGTGTCAGTTCTTCTCTACGACAATCCGAGTGACTCCTGCGTCTACAACTCACTTCCTATTGCCATGGCAAAGAGCGACAAATGGGGATACTTCTGCATAAAGAACATCAAGGAGAAAGACTACGCCATTTACGCAATAAAGGATGAGTCAGGCAACAACAAATATGACCGGGGCAGTGAAATGATTGGTTTTCCTGAAGCAAGAACCATACGTCCAAAGGTAGTCATGCGTGATTCCCTTCCACAACTGGCCTTCTATGACCAGAAGGATACTCTCAAACATATGTCCAGACCATTGGATATTGAACTGTTCCTTTTCAAGGAGGGAGCCGACATCCAGTATATAAAGGAGCACACCAGAATATCCAATAAGAGCTTCTACATAAAGTTCAACGCCCCTTACGTTAAAATAGACTCTTTTGAAGTTACCGGAATCCCACAGCACAGAATAATAAGCCAGTTCAATGCGCGCCAGGACTCTCTGGTATGCTGGATAAACATTCCAAGAATACTGCCTGACACCCTGCTCCTCTCAATAAAGTATGACAAGAGCGACTCTTTGGGCAAACTTGTTCCAACCACTGAAAAGCTTAAGCTTATGATAAAGAGGGAGAAAAAGGATGACTCCTCAAATGGGAACAACACATCAGCGCGCAACAGACAGCAGCAGCAACAGAAGAAGAAGAATGAAGAATCGCGCAGCAACAGAAGAAAGGACTACCTTGAAATGAAGCTCAAGGCTGATGCAGACATGATTGAACAGAACGGATGGGTATTCGAATTTCCTGAGCCGCTGGTATATGCAGCATTCGACACCATTTCATTTACATCCAAAACTCCAAGAGGTGTAGTGTCAAAAGTACCTTTTACCGTTACAAGAAACAAGAACAATATAAAGGAGTTCATCCTGAAACCCGATATCCCGCTCAAGAAGGGAAATGAGTATGAAATGATAGTCTACAAGAAGATATTCAAAGATGTGAACGGGAACAGCAATGACTCAACATATTCAAAGATAATGTTGCCTTCGGATGACAAGCTCAGTTCACTGGAACTGGAAGTCAAGGGAGTGAATGGAACATATGCAATTGAACTGGTGAATGAAAGCAGAAGTCAACTCTTCCGCAGGTATACTGTAGAAAAAGACACCACGCTTCTCTTCCCATACCTCAAGAGCGGAAAATACTCAATAAGAATATCTGAAGACAAGAACGGAAACGACATTCTTGATCCTGGTGATGTCATAAAGTATGTCCAGCCGGAAAAAGTAAAACTCTTCAAACTGGAAAACGGCAAAGAGATTATTATTATTCCTGAACGCACCGACCTGACCCAGACATTGGATATTGATGAACTTTTCAACGCCAAGAAAAAGGAATAGAGTATGAAATCGAGCATGAAACATCTTCTTGCATTGTGCCTTCTGGCCTTATCACTAACATATTCAGCAGTTCTCCCCGCACAGGAAACCCCTGTAAGAAGAAGAATTGAGCAGAAGCCGGATACAACTGCAGCGGCTGCTATTGCGGCAGCGGCCACAAATACCGTTCAGAATGAAGAGGTTGATCCATACAAGGAGTTTGATCTCTACTCTTTCAAGGATGCCCAGCCACACATTAAGGACAGCACTGCACTCTTCGGCCACCTCATTGGAGTGAAGTACGGCGTTGGCATAACAGATGTAACATTCAGCAACTCACTGGAACACAAGGCACTCATATCTCCAAAGAACATAGGTATCTACTACACTTATCTGCACACTCTCTGGGGATATATGCCATACTTCGGTCTTGAGGTTGGACTTGAATACTCGGAACTTGGAACAAAGATTATTGAAAAGGATGATGAGAGTGAAACAACTTCTGAAATTGAAGATAGGTATGACTGCCTCCAGCTTCAGATGCTCTGCCAGTTCAGAAAGGATTTCTGGAAGATGAGAGTATATTTGAATATTGGTCCATACGCATACTGGGTGAAATCAAGCCAGTCATTGGATGAGGTCCCTGACACAACAAACAAACTTGGAGGAGGTCTTATGGGCGGTCTGGGATTTGCGTACAGGATGAACCGCTTCGAGATTCATCTGGAAGGAAATGTCAAATATGCGTTCAACCACTTCTACGACAGGAAAATATATTCTCAGGATGCCTGGCTCTATACCCATTCGCTTCAAATAAGCGGAAACATAGGATTATTCTACAGGTTCGGAGGTATAAAATAAATTGAGACAATATGTCCGAAAGGTTTTCAACATCAGAGGTAAATGTTTCGGGAGTTATTATTGGAGGTAACTCCCCCGTTGTTGTACAGACAATGTGCAACACCCACACTGCAGATATTGATGAATCGGTTCAGCAATGCATTGAGTGCGCAAAGGCTGGTGCGCAAATAATAAGACTGACAACCCAGGGAGAGCGTGAAGTGGCCGCCCTTGCCGAGATAAAAAAGTGCCTCAAAGATGCAGGATACGCTATCCCGCTGGTTGCGGATATTCATTTCAGAGGAGAAGTTGCCATTCAGGCGGCAAAGGTTGCTGACAAAGTAAGAATCAATCCGGGCAACTTCCACAAAGACTTCAACAAGGCACAGGAGATATTCAAGGAGTTCATCAAAGTCTGCAAGGAGAACAATACGGCAGTTAGAATAGGGCTCAACCATGGTTCTCTTGGGGAGCGCATAATAAATATGTATGGAAATACTCCGCTTGGCATGGCACAGGCCGCCATGGAGTGGCTTCAGATGTGCGCAGCTGAGAATTTCCACAACGTAGTGGTATCGCTTAAAGCATCCAACACGGTTGTAATGGTAAACGCCTACAGACTTCTGGTTGAGAAGATGAAGGAGGCAGGTTTCTCCTACCCTCTTCACCTTGGCGTAACAGAGGCAGGGAACGCAGATATGGGTAGAATCAAATCTGCAGTTGGAATCGGAGCTCTTCTTGCCCAGGGAATAGGCGATACAATAAGAGTCTCTCTCACAGAAACCCCTGCAAATGAAATAGCTGCAGGAGATTCACTCAAAGAGTACTTCCAGAAAGACTCAGCCACTGGAACATCTCTGTTTGAGCGCCATTACGCTTCCATTGAACAGCAGAGGAACATCTGGTTGGAGCAGGGTTCAAAGGGCATATTCACTCCTGCAATAGAATTTGAAGGAGCCAACAGGAATGACCTTATTATTAAGGCATCTGCACTGTTCGGGCCGCTTCTTCTTGACAAGAGTATCAATGACTTCAACCCGCTATTCAAATTGGCAGGCGGATGCAGTATAGATGTTAAGGATTTCAAGGATAACCTCATGCAGGCTGCACGCCGCAAATTCACCAAACCTGAATACATAGCATGCCCTGGGTGTGGACGAACAATGTACAATCTTGAGCAGACTTTCGAAAAGGTGAA
>DCHN01000025.1 GCA_002315995.1 Bacteroidales bacterium UBA1751
TCCTGGAGAAGGCCACCGAAACAGGTCTCGATACCATTGTTCCGGTAATCTGCGACCACTCCGAACGCAAGGATGTGAACATTGAGAGGTGCAACCGCATACTCAAAAGCGCCGTGAAACAATCTCTCAAAGGAGCGCTTCCTCAAATGGAGGAGTGTATCCCGCTCACACAGTGGATAGAGAAGATACAGGAGACTGATCTGCGCCTGATATGCTACTGTGGCAACGAGTACCCGAAACAGGAGATAACCGCCACACTTAAAAAGTTCTTCGAAAGTTCCGTTTCCGAACCATCTGTAACAATAATCATTGGACCTGAAGGAGATTTCTCACCGCAGGAGGTGAAATGTGCAATGGAACACGGCTTCAAGGCAGTGACACTGGGACCAAGCCGTCTGCGAGTTGAAAGCGCCGCCCTTCTGAGCGTGAATGCCGTTTATCTGGCAACCATCTAACACCCCTTGTTGCTCACAACACGGGCGCGGCCTTCAAGCTCCACCCTCTCCCAATACACCTCGTCCCACTCGGGCGATAGTATTTTCTCTATCTCCCTGGGTGAGGAGGTTGCCGGCCACAGGCCGAACTCCAAATAGTGTATTGTAAGGCCGTTTTTTATGTAATGCTTCTCGTAGAATGTCTGTACCTGCGTTACAATTGGGTCAAGTGAACCCCTTTCAACAACTGGCTCAAAAGCATATACATCTTTGCAACAGACGCCTTGAGGAAGACCGTTAAGATTCACCAGATCAAGCGTGTAGTGGAAAAGATACTTGCTGTCGGTCTTCAGGCGCATCAGGCCATCTGGCTTCATTATATTCCTGAAACGCTCAAGGAAAACAGGCGCAGTAAGTCTGTGGCGCTCCCTTCCTATTTGCGGGTCGGCAAAGGTTATCCAAATCTGCGATACCTCACCGGGGGCAAAGAGAGCCTCTATAAACTCTATGCGGGTTCTTATGAAAGCGGCGTTGGATATACCCTCATCGGTTGCCGTTTTGGCACCTCTCCAGAGACGGGCACCCTTGATGTCAATGCCAATGAAGTTCATCTGGGGATTCCTGCGCGCCAATTCAAGTGTATACTCACCCTTGCCACACCCTATTTCAAGAACAACCGGATTATCGTTGCCGAAAAAATTTCTGTTCCAGCACCCTTTATACCTGAAATTACCAAGGGAAAAACCACCATCTGCCCCCTTATCAATGAGTTCACTATTCTCCGGCTGCACCAGGCATCTGAACCCTTCGTTCTCCCTGAATTTCCTTAGTTTATCCTTCCCACTCATAGTTAGAAGCTGTTTAATTGAATCTCAAACCTATAGCAGAAATATGGGCACATGCTGCAGAAAATCGTCCCTTCTCATCCTTTACCGGAGAAAGGGTAATTTCAACACTGTTCTCATTCTCTCTCTCCCGCCTTCTGTTTTCAACACCATCTTTCAACAACTGGAGCATTCTTTCCGATGGAACAACCTCCCTCTCAGCCGAAAGTAATCCTCCAGAGAGGGTAAGCATGCCCTCCTCTTCTTTTCCGCTTATTGAGAAGATAACCGTATCTGACACTACATGGTTGAATGAATTCCTGATATATATTCCAACCGGCACTCTGTATTTAACCTCACTTGGAAAATATGAATTGCTTTGAGGATAGGAGATCTGGATGCACATCTGAAGGGCTGATCTCTCCTCAGATGGTACCTCCATTCTGAACTTCACCGGATAAATCCAGCCACGCTCGGAATTTATTTTGACATAATCCATTCCATTGCCAACCATTTTACACGAGCAGACAAAAACAGTGCTCGCTATGGCCAACAGAAAAAGATGAATGAATCCGGCTGAAATTTTCATACTGCCACTACTTCTGGCTCTCTTCCCTGCCCTTATGGTGTTTATGGTTATCGTGATGATGGCCGGACTCCTTTTTGCCGGACCTGTGATGCTTTGAACCCTTCTTCTTGTCAAAGCGTGATATGCTCTCCTCTCCTGCAGCACTCAGAAATTCCGGTGAATACTCCGCTACCCCGTTGTCCACGAGTGAAGGGGCATTCTTTCCCTGACGGTTCAAGGCAAGAATCTCCCTGAGATCATCTGCCATAACCGGATGCATATTGGTCATACTGCCCGGATCGTATGAGAACCAGAAGATACCCTTAAGTATATCTCTCTTTACAAGAGTTGCCTCTCCATCTTCAAGATAAATAGGTCCATTAACCTTTGGAAGGGAATTGAGGGCATCGGCATAGACTGAAGCCTCATGGTTGATGCAGCATTTGAGCTTGCCACACTGACCTGCAAGTTTCAAAGGATTGAGACTCAACTCCTGACATCTGGCAGCCGATGTTGTAATGGACTGAAAACTGTTCATATGCCTTGAACAGCATATTGCCTGCCCACATACGCCAATACCGCCAATGAGCCCCGCCTCCTGACGGGCACCTATTTGCTTCATCTCTATTCTAATACGGAACTCCTCCGCAAAATCCTTGATGAGCTGCCTGAAGTCAACCCTTTCGTCAGCTATATAGTAGAAGATTGCCTTTGTGCCGTCTCCCTGAACCTCAACATCTCCAATTTTCATATCAAGGCCAAGAGCGGCTGCTATTTGCCTTGAACGTATCATTATTGAGTGCTCCCTCGCCGTTGCCTCGCGCCACTTCTCAATATCGGCCTGACGTGCCTTTCTGTATATCTTCTTGAAAGTGTAGTTCTTGCCATCTATACCGCTCCTCTCCAGCACTCTTGCAACCATAGCACCAGAAAGTGTGACAATACCAAGATCATATCCGTTTGTAGCCTCAACAATAACCTTGTCGCCTATTCTTATGGTCTGGTTCGAATCATTGATATATATACCCTTCCTGGTATTCTTGAACCTGACCTGGAAGAGAAGCTGCATATCTGAATCTGAAATTCCCTCAAGCCAGTCAAAGACGGAAAGCTTGCAGCAACCAGGCCTGTATGTACAATTGAGGCTACCCTCGCTGTCAAGTTGCTTCTCGCATCCGCGCTGACAATCAAACTCCTTTATCTCCGACATATTCAGTTCTATTTATTCCGCAAAATTAAGCATAATGAAAAATTCTGTTGCACAAATCGCAAAAAATGAACTTTGAATTCACATTTGCATTTATATGTACAATAGCCTGTCCAAAGAACTCGTACGCCTTTTCATAGAAGAGCGGCTTGAGGTTCTGTGCATATACAAGAAGGGCTCTGTTCTGTTCAGGCAGCATATAACTTATCTGCTCCAGCCCGAGTTTTATGACATATATTGAACGCAGCGTCTCAAGCGCAGTTTCGCAGAAGGACTTCTGCTCCTCCTTGCTCAGTGATGCAAGAAGCGGCCACTCATCCTGGAGTGCCACCAGATCCCTCCTTATTCCATAGCCAAGAATACGGAGAAATCTCTCCCTGTTCTCTTCATCGAGTGAAGAGCTCTCTCTCCATTGCAGCGCATATCTGCGCGCCAAGCCCCAACTTCCAGCCGCTTTCCTGGAGAGCATTGCAGCAAGGTCATCTTCAAGTCCATACTCCTGTGCCAACAAAGTGGCAACCTCATCAATTGGAGCCGAAGGCACCTCAACCATTGAACAGCGGCTGAGAATGGTAGGCAATATGCTCTCCCTGCTGCGGGTAACCATTATTATATATGTGCCTGGAGTAGGTTCTTCCAGTGTCTTGAGAAGCTTGTTCGATGCCACTTCGTTCATTGTCTCCGGGAAAACCACCAGAGCCACCTTGACATCACCCATAAAGGCGCTCATACTGAGTTTATGCATAAGTGCCGATATTTCGGCAACCGTTATGTTCCCGCTACGCCCTTCAAGCTGCAGAGCCTGACACAACTCGCCTTCATCAAAGAACGGGTTGCCTGCGTAGAGCTCTCTGAAACACTGCAGAAAATCCTCAACAGACAAATCCTTTCTTGCAGCATCCTTTGTAATGGATGATTTGTTTATTGGAAAAAGAAGATGCAAATCGGGATGCACAAGCTTTTCAGCCTTGACATCGTTGCCAAGCAAACAGCAGGCAAGATCTACAGCCAGCTGCATGGCACCATAACTCTCCCTTTCAGATATGAGCAGGGCGTGGGGCATTCTGCCCTCCGCCACAAGTTTATGGAGATGCTCTCTTATTTCAATGTTCCTTCTTATTCCAACAACGTTCATAGCCTACAAAGTTAATATTTCACCACCATTTCACAATTGGCACAGTCGAATTCAAGAGCGAATCTTCTGCCTGAATTCTCCAGAAAGAGTTCAGTTGGAAACTTTGCTGAACCTCCCTTTTTAAGGCACGCCCCAAGCTCGTATCTGATGCAGTACTTGGTTCGCATAAGTTCCGCTCCGCAGGAAGCCTTACCAGAAGAGCGGTGACACCCCCCATTCAGCTCAAAAGCCATGCCTACCACCCTCACTCCAGCCTGCTGATACACACCAGCTGCCAGATGGTTGGCAACATTGGCCCTGTAATCCACAACACCTTCATTTTCCACTTTCAAAGCCTCCGCCTTCAACCTCTCAAACCTCCTGAATGAAGCGCTGCGCTCCTGCTCATATATCTCTGTAAAAAAGTAATCCAGTCTCTGCGCAATATCTCTCCTGACCTGATTTATCTCGCTCTGCCTGTAGAAAGAGATCTCTCCTTCAACAGAGATTACTTTAAATGACCACACTCCCGCACTCTTGCCAAGCCCTTTAAGAAGTGACGCCCTTGCTGTTTCAATGGAGTTGGGCTGAGTGAACGGCAGTTCAATTTTGTGTTCGAACAGCTCTGCCTTATTATAAAACACCTTGACACCCTCGCCATTCACTGCAAGTTCAACTGGAATCATCCTTGCAACGGCTGCCCTTTCAAGCTCCCGCTCAAATACAATGTCGTAGTTTCTGTAAACCTTTGCTCCTGCCCTCAAAGCAACCTTTCCTTTCGCAGCAGGAGTAGATGAATCACTATCGCCGGTGGAAAAACGGCAAGTAACCACATTGCCCTCAACACTGTTTGCACGGAGCCCCACAAACCCTCCGCGCCCATCTTCAATGCAGAGCCCATCGCCATTTGAAATTACCGTTTTCCGCAAAACTTCACCCTTTTCTACCTGCGATAGTGGTGAAAAGAGAAATCTATTGCTACTTAAAGGCTTCTCAACACACCCTATAAGCTGCCCAATATGTTTTGCCGACTCTCCGCTGAGCCAGTGGCCGCGCCTGCCATTGATGAAAAGAGTTGTGAAGCCACGGTTGAAGGTGGCATTTATATCCGTAGTTGCAGGAGGTGCTGCCTGAAGCATCGAAGACCTTCTGAATGAAGGGTTTGCTGCTATGAATCCGTTGAGCACCCTGTTATAATGTGTAACAGTATTCCTTACGTAGGAGATGTTCTTGAGACGTCCCTCTATTTTGAATGAACATACGCCGGCTCTTGCCATTTGCGGAATGTACTCACTGAGGTTGTAATCCTTCAGTGAGAGAAGGGGCTTCTCCTTAACTATTGCCTTGCCTGTTGAGTCAACCAGGTTCCACCTGTTGCGGCATGCCTGAATGCACTCTCCTCTGTTGGCACTGCGGCCTGTAATGGCACAACTCAAATAGCAGTTGCCGCTGTAACTCACGCAAATTGCGCCATGGACAAAAGCCTCCACCTCAACGTCAGTTGCGCTGCATATCTCCTCTATTTGATTCAGGCTGAGATTCCTCTCAAGTATTATTCTCTCAAAACCAAGATTCTGCAAAAAGAGAGCATCCTCCACGCTCCTTATTCTTGTCTGGGTTGAGGCATGAAGCGGAATTGGCGGTATATCCATTTTGAGCAGGCTCAAATCCTGAACAATAATGGCATCAACTCCTGCCGCAACTGCCTCCTTTGCCATAGACTGGGCACTTTTCAGTTCAGAGTCATAGAGAATGGTATTGAGAGTGAGATAGATTCT
>DCHN01000059.1 GCA_002315995.1 Bacteroidales bacterium UBA1751
CTGCTCTTTGATGGAGCAATGTATGATGAAATCTCCTCTCCGGTTTCAATGCGTTTTATTACAGAGGCACCTTCGGAGCCGGGAGCGGCATTGTAAAGGCCGTCAATATTACTCAGCAATATAAGTTTTTCTGCACTCATCATTCTGGCAATGAGACCGGAGAGTTCATCGTTATCTGTGAACATAAGCTCAGTGACGCAAACCGTGTCGTTCTCATTCACAATTGGAATCACTCCACTTCTGAGCATTGCCTCCATACAACCTTTCTGGTTGGAATAGGCCTTCCCGGGTGCAAAGTTCTCCTTCATGGTTAGAACCTGCCCCACATTCATTCCGTAATTCTTGAAGAAAGAGTGATAGAGATCCATAAGCCTTACCTGACCTACGGCGGAATAGACCTGACGCTGCTCAACGCTGTCGAGGGCATCTTCCGGTCCGAGTATACTCTTGCCGCATGCCACTGCACCGCTGGTTACCAGTATCACCTCATATCCTTCCCTCTTGAGCCAGGCAATCTGGTCAACAAGAGAGGATACTCTTGTTATGTCAATGGAGCCATCCTCTCTTGAGAGCACGTTGCTTCCAACCTTCACTACTATTCTTCTAGTTCTATCTCTGTTCATTCCCTTAATATCAGTCATTTTAATCTCTGCCCGGGCGCTGCGGGTTGTTCTACTTCTGATTAGCCTTGAGCCCCTTAATAACGGCATTGGTAAATCCGGCCTCCTCCATTGCGTTGAGTCCCTTTATGGTTAATCCACCTGGAGTGGTCACCTTGTCAATTTCTGCCTCGGGGTGTGAGGCGTGTTCCTGAATCATTACAGCGGCACCCATAACTGTCTGTGCCACAATTTGTGTGGCATCTTTGGCAAAGAACCCTAGTTCAACGCCACCCTCTGCCGCTGCTCTTATATATCTGAAGGCGTATGCTATTCCGCACGATGCCAGAGATGTGGCTGCTCCAAGCAACCTCTGCTCAATAACCATTGCCGAACCTGCCTTTGAGAAAATTGCTTTCAATTTGTTACAATTTTCATCATTCATGTTAACAGGTATAATAAAAGTCATACTTTGACCCACTTCAATGGCAGTATTCGGAATTACGTATGCAATTTGCGGCTTGCATCCTGCACTGTTGAACCATGAGCAGAACTCCTCCGGTGACACTCCCGGAGCCATTGATACAATTATTTGACTATCAGCGTTAATATGTGGGATTATTTCGTTTACCACACCCTCGAGCAACCATGGTTTCACGGCCAATACAATAATGTCGGCACCCTTTATTGCCTCCGTGTTGCTCAATGAGGTTGAAATATTGTACTCCTTATACTTATTGAGTGTACTCTGATGGCGGGCTGTTACAGTAATTTCGGCTGCACAGGCCTTTGTAAGGCCAATTGCTGTTGCTCCCCCCATATTTCCGGCTCCAATGATGGTGATTTTCATAACAGATTGTAACTTGTTTTGCAGGGTGCAAATATATATCTTTTTAAATGATACACGAAAGATAGGGTAACAAAAATGGCTGCAGCGGCTCTTTTCAATCCGGCTACAGCCATTGTAAATGGTGTATTCTCTTCGTTTACAACGATTTGAAGAGAGATGTCAGTACAGAAGTGGCTGTGCTGGCAGCACTGCTTGATTTGCTGCTTGAAGATGAACTGGTTGCTTTTGAAAGTAGTCCGCTTACTGCAGATGATGCTGCGCTTGCGCCAAGGGATGAAACGTCAAGGCCTGCAAGTGAACTGAGTGAGCTGATTACAGAACCTGAATTGCTGTTGGTTACCAGATTCTTTGACCCTGAAATGAGGCCGTCAATGAATGAGGTGTTGCTTGTGTCGCTGCTCTTCAATCCTTTGATGTTGCTTATCAGGGTTGTTACATTTGAAATGTTGTTGGCGTTGGTAAGGTCAAGCTTTCCGTCGGCTTTGTACTGTTTGTAGAGTGCAAGAAGCGCTGTGCCTGCCTTGATTCCGTTTGAAAGGTTGAGACCTGCCTGGGCTGATGCTTCAGCCGGTGCAACTGCAGGAGAAGATGCCATGCTTGGAACAGCAATAATCAATGCTGCCGCAATTGAAAGAATGATTTTTGAAATCTTCATGATAATTATATTTTGAATGTTGTAAAACCGTATTGTCATACTCTTGCACGCTTGAAGCAAAACATTTGCCATACTACAAATATAACTATTATTTTGCTGCTGTTTCAGAGAAAATGGTTAAATTGCGTTGTTTTGTGAAGAAGAGTATGATACTTGAAAAGATAGATTCTCCTGAGGATTTGCGCAAACTTGAACTTTGCAGACTGCCACAGTTGTGTGCTGAAATAAGGGAGTATATGATTGAGTGCTGTTCCGGCAACCCCGGTCACCTGGGCTCAAGTCTTGGCGCCGTGGAGCTTGCCGTTGCGCTTCATTATGTATATGACACACCGGCAGATAAACTTGTCTGGGATGTGGGGCATCAGGCGTATGCGCACAAGATTCTTACCGGAAGAAGGGAGGCTTTTCTCGGGAACAGGAAGCTTGACGGAATAAGCGGATTCCCTAAGATGTCAGAGAGCAACTATGACGCCTTTGGTGCAGGGCATGCATCAACGTCAATATCCGCAGCGTTGGGAATGGCATCGGCCGCACAACTCAAGGGCGAACATATTCATGCAGTTGCTGTAATAGGTGATGGCGCAATGACCGGTGGACTTGCATTCGAGGGGCTGAACAACGCAGGGGCTCTCCATTCGGATATTCTTGTTGTGCTGAATGATAACCAGATTGCAATAGATAAGGCGGTTGGCGCACTTCACAACTATTTGCTTCGCATGTCAACATCAAAAACCTATAACCATATGAAACTCAAGATATGGGACAGGTTGGGAAATGTGAAGGTAAGACGCTTCATACAGAAGCTTGTGAAGAGTATGAAGGTTGCCTTTTTCCGCCAGAGTACGCTCTTTCAGGCTCTTGGATTCAGATATTTTGGTGTTGTTGATGGAAATGATGTTGAACAGTTGGTTCAGATGCTTCTTAAGATCAAGGAGCTTCCGGGTCCGAAACTCCTTCATGTACGCACCATTAAAGGAAAGGGTTACACTCCTGCAGAGAGTGACCCCAGCGTATGGCACGCTCCGGGGAAATTCAATGTCGAGACAGGATGCAGAATCAAATCTTCCGATACCAGGAAAAAATACCAGGATATATTCGGGCGTACCATTACAGAGTTGGCGGCAGAAAAGAGTTCAATTGTTGGAGTTACCCCAGCTATGGCATCGGGAAGCTCTCTTGACGTTATGATGGCTGCTTTTCCAGATCGCGTATTTGACGTGGGAATAGAGGAGGAGCATGCAGTTACGTTCTGCGCCGGTATGGCTGCCCAGGGGTTGCTGCCGTTCTGCTGCATCTATTCAACATTCCTTCAGAGGGCATATGACAATATAATACACGATGTGGCCCTTCAGAACTTGAAGGTTATATTCTGCATAGACAGGGCTGGAATTGTGGGAGAGGATGGCGCTACCCATCATGGTGCTTTTGACCTTGGCTATTTGAGAGTTGTGCCCGGTATCTCCATAATGGCTCCTATGGATGAAATGGAACTCCGTGCAATGCTTCACTCCGCTGTTAGTGAGATATACAGCGGTCCTGTGGCAATAAGATATCCTAGGGG
>DCHN01000087.1 GCA_002315995.1 Bacteroidales bacterium UBA1751
ATTTATCGCATCAGTAATAATTTAAAATTTATCCTTACATGCCTTCTGGCAGTTATGGTATGTGCATCAGCTTATGCACAGAAGATGACTGTTAAAGGTAGTGTAATCGACAAGAGCAACGGTGAGCCGGTTCCTTATGCATCAGTAGTTGTAGAGGGTACCAACACTATTGCAACAACTGACGAGCTTGGTAATTTCCAGATTTCGGCCGACAAAAACGCCAAATTGGTTATAAGCTCAATAGGATTCAACAATATTACAGTTCCTGTAAACAGCAGGGCCGAAATCAATGTTGAAATGGCTCCTGATACACAGGCTCTGGACGATGTTGTTGTTGTTGCATACGGTACTGCAAAGAAAGAGTCAGTAACCGGTGCTGTATCAACAGTAAAGGCTGAAGCCATTGAGCAGCGTCCTATTTCAAGTGTTACCAACGCCCTTGAGGGAACAGTTACCGGTGTAATTGTTAACAGTACATACGGTGAGCCTGGTTCAGATGCTACAGTACGAATCAGAGGTGTGGGTTCCGTAAATGGAAGCAACTCTCCTCTCTACATCATTGATGGAGTTCCTTTCGGTGGAAACGTATCTGACCTCAACCCTCAGGATATTGAATCTCTTACAGTACTTAAAGATGCTACATCCGCAGCTCTTTATGGTAACCGTGCATCAAACGGTGTAATTCTCATTACTACAAAGAAAGGTAAGACAGACAAGGTTACAGTAAGTGCAACAGTTAACCAGGGTATCTATTCAAGAGGTATTCCAGATTATGACAAGCTTAATGCAGCAGAGTGGATGCAGGTTCATTTTGACGGTCTGGTAAATGGTCAGATGTCATCTACCAGTTGTACAAGAGAGCAGGCTATTCAGGATACCAAAAACAACTTCTGGAGCAAGGTGGGTGACTACAATGTCTTCAACCTTTCAAAGGATCAGCTCTTTGACAGCAATGGAAAGTTCAACTCAAAAGCAACTATCAACCCTTACTATGATGACCTTGATTGGTATGACGCAGTTGAGAGACACGGACACCGTCAGGAGTACAACCTCAGTGCACAGGGTGCATCAGACAAATCAAACTACTACTTCTCAATAGGTTATCTCGATGAGAAGGGTCAGATTGATTTCTCTGACTTCAACCGTTGGACAGGCCGTGCAAACCTTAATCTCAGCCCTACCAAGTGGCTCAAGACGGGATTGGTTCTTGCAGCTTCAATGCAGGAGAAGAATGGTATCTCTACTGGTACCACAACAATTACCAACCCTCTCTACTTTGCACAGAACATTTCTCCTATTTATCCTATATATTTGCATGATCCTGAGACAGGAGAGTATATTCTTGACGCCGATGGAAACAAGCAGTACGATAAGGGTGAGGCTCAGGCTCGTGGACAGTTGAACGCACGTCATGCCATTTGGGAGAACGAGCTTGATATGAAGAAGACCACCAGATGGACAACAAATGCTACAGCATACGTTGATTTCAAAATTTACAAAGATTTGACATTCTCAGTAAAGGGTGATCTCAGCCTCAGAAGCAGCAACTACCGTTCATATACCAACTCATTGATTGGTGACGGTCACGGTGACCATGGTAGAGCATCACGTGAGCTTGAGTACTACAAGAACTACACATTCCAACAGTTGCTCAACTGGCATCATGAGTGGGGCAAACATGGTCTTGAGGCCCTTCTTGGTCACGAGAACTATGATTATACCTACGAGTATGAGCACATGTTCAAGATTGATGAGACCTTCTTTGGAAAGGTTGAGATGGATAACTTCAATGTTGTAAAGCCATCTGACGGTTACAGGAATTTCTACAAACTTGAGAGTTTCTTCAGCCGTTTGAAATATGACTACAATGGAAAGTACTACGTTGAGGGTTCATTCAGACGTGACGGATCTTCAAGATTCCATCCTGACAACCGTTGGGGTAACTTCTGGTCAGTAGGTGGTACCTGGATCATCAACAAGGAGAATTTCCTCAAGAATGCAACCTGGATTGACAACCTCAAACTCAGAGCATCTTACGGACAGGTAGGTAATGATGGTTCAGCAGGCTACTATTCATATATGTCACTCTATTCAAAGGACACATACGCTGGAGCAGCTGAGGCTTACAAGTCACAGAATGAGGCTCCTGATCTTGTTTGGGAGTCAGCCAACTCATTCAGTGTAGCCCTTGAGACACGTATGTTCAACAGATTCAACCTCTCTGTTGAGTACTTTGACAAGACTACCAAAGACCTTCTCTTTGACGTTTATCAACCTCTTTCTGCTGGTGGAACATCAACATCTTCTGCAGAGTCAACACAGACAATGAACCTTGGTTCTGTTGCCAACAGAGGTTGGGAGTTCAGCTTTGACATTGATGCAATAAGAACAAAGAACTTCAAATGGAACATTGGTGTAAATGCTACAACCATAAAGAACAAGATTCTCACCCTTCCTGAACAGAACAGAAAGGATGGTATTGTCAATGGTACCAAGAGATATCTTGAAGGACATGGAATATATGACTATTGGATGTATCAGTATGTAGGTATTGACCAGCTCTCTGGTAGATGTCTCTATGAATTGAATACAACCGATTACTATGTTGGTGCCGCACAGGAAGGAAAGACGGCAGTTCCTGATGGAAACTACGTGGTTATAAAGGGCAAGCCTTACGTTTACAAGACCACATACGCAAAGAAGGACTGGTCTGGTTCAGCACTTCCAAAGGTATTCGGAAGTTTCTCAACAAACTTGAGCTGGAAGGATCTAACCTTCTCGGCACTGGTTACATACCAGTTCGGTTCAAAGGTTGTTGACTATACATATCAGGGCTACGTATCAGCTTCAGGTTCAGCACACACATATCATAAGGATCTGCTCAAAGCTTGGAAGGAGGCTCCTGCAGGAATGACTGAAGATTCATCGAAACGTATTGATCCAAACGGCTTCCCAGTTGTTGACAATACATACAGTGCAGACATAAATGCTACATCAACACGTTTCCAGTTCAGTGGTGATGCTGTTGTGATCAAGAACCTTACTCTAAGCTACAGACTTCCTAAGTCTCTTGTAAGCAAGATCAATCTGAGCAAGATTATGATCAATGCTTCTGTTGATAACCTTGCCACATTCACTGCAATGAAGGGTATGAACTCTCAGCAGAGTCTTGGCGGTACAATTGATGTAGGTTTCAACACAGCAAGAGTCATCTCATTCGGTTTGAACGTAACACTGTAATGAACATTTAATATAGAGCACTATGAAAAAATCATATATATTATTCATATCACTATTTGCTCTGTTGCTCAGCGGCTGTTCAAAGGATTACCTCAATACAGCTCCTACAAGCAGTATCTCAGGTTCTGCCATATTTGAGTCAACGGACAATATGAAAATGGCCATCAATGGTCTGAACAAACTTCTTTGCAAGCAGTGGTTCTCTTCACAGGGCTGGAATGGTCAGGGAACTACAATGCTCTACTACGGAGAGTATCCGGGAGATGAGCTTACAGTATATCTTACAGGATGGGTGAACACCATCTGTGGATATTACCACGACAGCGACAATGCAACATACACAATTCGTCCTTGGCACATGTATTATATGATTATTGGTAATGCCAATTCAATCATTGCCAAGGTTGATGCTGCCACCGGTACCGATGCCGACAAAGCATTCATCAAGGCTCAGGCTTTGACATACAGGGCTTATTCATACTACTATCTTACTCAGCTTTACGGCAAGAGGTGGATGGATTCAAGCAATGGTGCATCTGATGGTGTTGTTCTTCGTCTTGACGAATCAACAGGCGACATGCCTCTTTCAACACTTGGTGAGTGCTATGCTCAAATTTATCAGGACCTTGATGATGCCATTGCAAACTTCAAGGCTTCAGGTTCCGACAGAAAGAACACATACGAGATGGGTATTGAAGTAGCATATTCAGTTTATACACGTATTGCTCTTGCAAAACAGGATTGGCAGAAGGCATATGATATGGCAACCAATCTGCTCAAATCAAACTCATATCTTATGAGCACAGATGAGTATGTGAATGGTTTCTGTCATGCAAACAAGGAGTGGATCTGGTATTTGGTTGGAAACGAGACAGAGGACCTTTATTTCTTCTCATTTGCAGCATATATGGGATGGAATGTTCAGGCATCACAGTGCAGAACATACCCTAAGTGTATGAGCAAGCAGATATATGAGCAGATTCCTAGTACCGATATCAGAAAAGCTATGTTCCTTGATCCTGGTGATATGTCATATACCGCAGGTACAGGAAAGGTTGACAACTCAAAGAATAAGCAGCTTTACAATTATGCATACGAGTATGCAAAGGAGAGGGATTTCCTCAATGGTCACGTAGGTTTCCCAGTAAGCACATTCACTCCGTATGTTTATATGCAGTTCAAGTTCCAGAGGGATGCTGCCGTTGCAGGTACCGCAATTACAGACGTTCCTCTCATCCGTACATCTGAGATTCTTCTCAACAGGGCTGAGGCAGCATGTATGCTTGGCAAGGTAAGCGAGGCAAAGGCTGATATGACAACATTGGTAAAGACTTCAGGTCGCGATCCTGAGTATGACAATTCAGCTCTTACAAAGGATGAACTTCTCGACCAGATTAAACTCTATACCAGAATAGAGTTGTGGGGTGAAGGCTTCAACTGGTTCAACCTCAAACGTTGGGGTGATACAATTGAGCGCAAGAGCTTCAGTAATGGCGGAAGCTGGTTTGATGCCGTTGCTGTAACAATTGGACCTAATGAACCAAAGGTTAATGAGTGGGTTTGGGTTATTCCACTTCCAGAGAAGAACTACAATCACGCATTATAAAAACATATAAACTGCCTTGAGAAGCCTCCTTTGTGTTGCTTCTCAGGGAGGTTTGAATAAATGAGACTTTTATGAAAAAATTTTGTTTGATAATAGCTGCGCTGCTGGTTGGTTCAACTCTTTTCGCACAGCAGCTCGGATCACGTTTCAATGATTTCTATATCCAGTACAGTACAAAAGGAGTACAGGGATTTGGAAACTATGAGAACATACACAACTTCAACACCTTTACAGCTGGTTACAACAGAGGAATTCAGTTGGGAGAGAATTCTCCTGTATACTTTGTTCCAGGTGTGAACTTTGTTTATATGACAAAATGCCAAGGCAATGGCCAGCAGTATGCTACAAGAAAAAACAATGGTTATAATCTCTTTGGTACAGGTGTTCCTGTAAACTTTATGTACCACGTTGCAATAAACAAAGCTTGGGGTTTTGAGGTAAATGCAGGCTTTAATGCAATGTATTACTGGACATCTTCAGTAAGAATGGATGGAATGGAGGAGATAGACATCTTCTGTAGAACCGATAGCCAGAAATACAAATTCCCACAGGCAAAAAGGTTCAATGCCGGATGGCAGGGTGGTATCAAGTTCCAGGTTTCAAAAGTTTACTTTGGAATGCAGTACTCTCAGGACATCACCAAATTCATGAGGGATGATGATGGTTCTTTCAGATGGAGAGGATTTGACTTCATGGTAGGTATCAGATTCTAATCTTATTGATTCAACAGGAAGGATCTGCTCCTTCAAAACAGATAACCCCCGCTACTTCATAATGTGGCGGGGGTTCTTTGTGTTTCTTCTATAACTCCTTACATCTCTATTGCAGCGCAAATAGTGTATGGAACACCATTGAGTATATCGGTTCTTCCACAGTACGCATCTCCATTGCGTCCTTTGCGCGAGTCAACGGTTGTAGCGCAGAATACTGAAATATAGAGTTTTCCAGCCTTTGGATCTGAAATCTTAAGAATCTTGCCAACTCCATTGTTTACGCTCTTCCATTGAGCTGTATCATTCCATGCAAATTCTCCATATCCGGCAAACAAATAGAGGTCAACATCACTCCACCCCTTTACAGATCCCAGATTAATAGTTACCTCCTTTGCACCCTTTGGAACATCTATGCAGAAGTGGTGGAACTGCCTGTCGCCTATTCGTGCATTTGAAGGGTTGTTTGCACGGCTGCTGCAAACCATACGTATGGTATCTCCGCTTTGGAGCTGATGTTTGATGCAAGGCTTCCCATTACCATCGAGGGCATATCTTATCATTGCGCTGAAGAGTTCAAGTCTGCTGCCTGAAATCATCCTTTCGGGATGTGACCCTATGACAACAACTCTTCCACTCTTCTCAGACTCTTTCCATGCCCATGCACTTGCCTTTCTGTCAATTGAATTTTTAAGTTTCAGAGTATCACCATCATATCTGAGAAGAATCTCCGTACCCTTTGGAAGATTCTCTTCATAAGCATAACATCCGCCATTGTGGCGTACGCTGTCAATCTCCATTCTACCGTCAAAACTGTAGTATTTCAACAGCGGCGATCTCTTCTCAATGAACATTCCGGTAGCGCTCTTTTCAAGCTTTGTTCCCACTGTATATCCCGGCCACACTCCCGAGTAGAACTCATTTGGAACATAATTGCCATCCCTTACCACTCCCTGGCTGCAGAAGAATGCTCCGGCACAGGTGCCTACGTATGAGCCTCCATTTGCAACAAACTTGCGGATGTTGTCAAGCGCTGTTTTCCCCAAGGATTTTCCGTGAGATGTGGACTTGCCTCCATTCACATAAATGAGGCGGTATCTTGGTGAACCGTCGGGGTAGAGAAGGGCTCCGTTGCTATCCTCTTCACAGCCGGCAAAAATAGCTTTCTGGGCAATTGAATCCCTCTGGCTTACATTCGCTTCATCTGTGGAGAAAACATCAATTGTGAGGCCTAAATAGTTGGCTGCAGGAAGATCTGGATATGAGTTGAGCTTCACGCCGCAATCCATGAATATATCCTTGTAGAATCCACTGTACCTGCTCTGGGCATTCATATCCAAGGAGGTTACAAAAATAGAGGCAACAACCAGAAATGTGCCCAATGATTTCATGCTCGGTTTCATTATAATATAAATTTCTGTTGCAAAAATAAGTTCAACTATCGCAAGTGGGGAGGGGTTATTTCCAATCCGCGCGAATGGTGTATGGAACGCCGTTGAGGACATCGGTTCTGCCTGTGTAGCGGGTTCCATAGAGGGTGGTTTCCGTGTCAACTGTGGTGGCGCAGAATACGGAGATGTAGAGTTTTCCCTCCTTTGGTGAGGTTATTGCAATACTCTTGTCAACCCCAAGGGTTATGTTTCTGTGGTGGGCCGAGTCAAGCCAGGCGAAGTCACCTTCGTTTGCCATAAGATAGAGGTCAAAGTCTTTCCAGCCGGGCAACGATTTCAGTGTTATTGCAACCTCTTTTGCACCCTTTGGAATATCAATGGCGAAGTGGTGGTACTGCTTGTCCCCCACCCTTGCATACTCAGGTTTACCTGCAGAGGAGGCTGCATCCATAACTCTCTCCTCACCATTCACAAGCTTTGCCTTCAGTGTGGCACCGGGATTTCCATCCATGGCATATTTGACCATTGCAGCCATGAAGTCGAGAATCTCCCCCTTGCATTTGCTCTCCGGGTGTGAACCAACGGCTACCACCCTGCCGCTCTTTTCCGAAGCTTTGTAGGCCCACGATGCTATTTCATTGTGTGCCGGCCTCTTGAGCTTCATGGTATCGGCATCATATCTTGTAAGCACCACCGTACCCTTTGGAAGGGCTCCATTGTCGGTGCTGGCGTAGCATCCACCATTGTGATAGACACTGTCTATATATCGGTCGCCACCGAAATCATAGTAATTCAGCAGAGGGGAATCCTCAGGTACGAACTGTCCGGTATAGGTATCCCTCATGCCGGTTGTAATGCCATACCCGGGCCATATCTGGAGATACTCCTTGCGTATTGCAGGCTCTATGGTGTCGCAGTAGATGCCGGTTATGAAGGCGCCTGCACACGAGCCCAAATAACTTCCTCCGTTGGCAATGAACTCCCTTATGCGTTCGCGCCCCTCCTCTCCGAGGGAACGTCCATGCTGTGTGGCAAGTCCACCGTTCAAATAGATCATTCTGAATCTCGGAGCACCATCGGGATAGAGAAGAATACCGTTCTCGTCCATCTCACTCCCTACCACAACCATTTTCTGCGCAAGAGTATCGCGGTTGTTGAGATCTTTTGTGGCAGCGCTGGTAAGGCGCTCAATGCTCAAACCAAGGTATCTGGCAACAGGAAGGTCCCTCTTTGACGTAAGGCGCACTCCTCCATCCATCCAGATATCCTTGTAGAAGCCTATCTCCCTTTTCTGTGCATTTGCAACATGACATAGTGAAAGAAGCAGTGCGGCCAGAAGGAGTTGCGAGGTGAATTTTGGCTTTATTTTCATCTGCTGACTGTGACTATTTCTTCTTGTTTTCTGCCTTGATCTTCTCGTTCTCCTTGTAAACCTTGTCAAGACCTACAGCCTTCTTTGCATCGAGAATCCACTTTGCAACCTCCTCGTTGTTGAGTGCGTCAACGTGGTATCCCTCATAACCTGTAGTTGGTGTGGCAACAAAGAGTGAGTTCCAGAGAGCCTCTGCGGTAGCCTCTATTGTAGCAAGGAAGAGAGGGCTCATATCATCATTGTGGAGAAGTTTTGGATTCTGCTCCTTGGTCTTCTCATCAATGAGGTTTTCAGGGCATACGCTCATTGCAATTACATAGTCACCGCTGCCGTTTGATGCTATTCCACCTGTCTTTGCAAGGCCGAGCATTGCTCTCTTTGCCATTCTCTCAAGGTTTCTTGCATCAACTGGTGCATCGGTAATTACAACCATCATACAGCTTCCATCAACATCCTGAAGAATCTTATCTCTGAAGTTGTAGTGCTTTGTGAGCTGTCCTACCTGTACTCCGTCAATTTCAAGTACACCACCATAGTTGCTCTGTACCAGAACACCAACGGTATATCCGCCATAAGAGGCAGGAAGAACTCTTGAAGAGGTTCCTATACCTCCCTTTATACCGAATGCAACAGTACCTGTACCGGCTCCTACTCCACCCTCTTCAACAGGACCGCTCTTTGCATTCTTCAATGCCTGCTTGACATCCTCTTTTGTAACATATCTTGCGCGTATGTTGTTCAGACCTCCGTCGTTTGTCTCTCCAACAACCGCATTCACGCTTCTTACATTCTCATTTCCCGGCTGCTCGAGAGTGTACTCAACAAGACCTGCAATACCCTCTGCAACATTCAGTGTGTTTGTAAGAATAATAGGTGTCTCAATGTTTCCAAGCTCCTTGACCTGTGTTACACCTGCCAGTTTGCCAAAACCGTTTCCTGCATAGATTCCAGCAGGAACCTTCTTGCGGAAGATGTTTCCATCGTGTTGAATAATTGCTGTAACACCTGTTTTCTTGTCACCGCCTTCACCGTTGTTTATGGTAACATGACCCACTTTAACTCCGGGAACGTCTGTAATAGCGTTGTATTTTCCTGTTTTCATTACTCCGGTAACAATACCGTAGTCACGCATTCTTTTCTGTGCATTTGCGCTCTGTGGAACCGCTGCTCCCACCAGAGTTGCCATAAGGACAAGTCCTGCCATTGCTTTTTTCATCATATTGATATTTAGATTGTTATTTTCTCATTCAATTTTTCTCCCTTGTTGTCAGGAAGATATATATCATTTATCGGCGCTGGTACGCCGTTTACAAAGATAGCCACCACCGCTCATTATTGCAAGTATCCCCTTTTTTCAAATTTTGATTTTGACAATCAAATGCCTAATTTAGCACTGGATATTCAAATTTCTTATGGAGTTTTTTGCAACATCACACGGTATACCTGTTCACATAAATGATTCCAAGGGAGAGGGACCTGTACTGCTTCTTCTTCACGGCTATATGGAGACTCTTTATATCTTCAATGAGTTTGCTCAGGAGATGGAGAAATGGTTCAGGGTCATATCATTTGATGCCCCTGGGCATGGCTTGAGCGGTTCCAATTCTGAAATCAACACGGTTGAGTTCTCGGGCGCCGTGGCGTTGGATGTGCTTAGGATATGTTCAGTGAGCGGTGAGGTGTATATTGCCGGACACTCCATGGGTGGTTATATTTCACAGGCTGCAGCAAAGATGTATCTATCAGATTCTTCTCAGTACGGATTTAAACTTGCAGGTCTTATTCTTCTCAATTCCAATCCATATTCTGACTCTGATCAGAGAAAGAAGGAGAGACTTGAAGAGATAAGGATGCTTGGTGAGGATAAGCTTTGTGATATGGCGGAGATAGGTTTTCCAAGAATGTTCCATGAGTCAAGTTTGAGAAGGCTTGATGAGAAGATTCTAGAGAGTGTTGAGATTTGCCAGACTCATGATCCTTCAGGAATAGCTGCTTCCATTCGCGGGCTAGTGGAGCGTGAGGATTACACATCTTTCATAAAGGAGTATTCGCCAAAGTTCCCTATGCTTTTCATTGTAGGTGATTCAGACAGGTTCTGTTCTCCTTCACTAATAGAGGATATGAAGGTTTCTTTTCCTGCAGTAAAGCTCGAAATTATACATGACATAGGTCACTGCTCTTTTCTGGAGAATCAGCCTCTTACCGTGTCGCTTGTCAGGGATTTTGCCGGCATGAAAGAACAATAGTAAATCTTTACTCTGTAATATACTGAATATCAATCTTGTATATTTTGGGTTGAAAGATTAATTATTCTTTTATTTCTGTTATTGGTTATATCTTTGCATTGTAAAAATAGGGTCTCCTATTGAAGCGGATTATAAACAATTAACAGATATCATTATGGAAATCAAGAAATCAGCAAAAGCCAACCTTGAGGACAAAAAAGGTCTTTTTACAGAGATTGGTCTTATCGTTGCTCTTCTTCTTACATTGGGAGCTTTTGAGTGGAGTACTTCAGAGGCTGTAGATGCAGGATTGGAGGATGAAGTAGCAGTAGCAATTGAGGAGGAAATCGTTCCTATTACACAGGAGAATACACCTCCACCACCAGAGGTTCCAAAAGAGCCTGTTGTATCAGATATTCTCGACATCGTTGAGAATGACGTTACAGTTGACGATGCAGTAATCAACATTGAGGATGACAAGTCAATGGCTGTTGAAATCCGTGACTATGCACCTCAGGCTGCTCAGGAAGAGGAAGAGGTTGAGGAAGAGGCTATTCCTCTTGCAATAGTTGAGGAGAAACCTAAGTTCCAGGGCGGTGACCAGAATGACTTTACAAAGTGGGTTTTCAAGAACATTGTATATCCTGAAATTGCAAAGGAGAATGGTGTTTCCGGTCGTGTTACTCTTCAGTTTACAGTTGATACAAAGGGTAAAGTTACCGATATCAAGGTTGTCAGAGGTGTCGACAGTTCACTTGACAAGGAGGCTGTACGTGTTGTTTCTTCATCACCAACTTGGACTCCTGGCCGCCAGAGCGGTAAGCCTGTAAAGGTAAGATTTACATTCCCTGTAATCTTCCAGTTGAGATAATACAGACCCTTGGTCTTTATATACTACCCCGTTCACAGCTATTGTGAGCGGGGTTATTTCTATTGTTATTTTGTCTATCTTTGTGTCACTTTATTATGGTACAGGAAGAGATAATAGAAGCTGTTTTTGTAGCTGTCCTTGATTCAAACACTACTGAAGCAACTGTGAATGATAACTTGGATGAGCTTGAATTTCTTGCTCATACTGCAGGTGTTTCCGGGCGCAGACGATTTACCCAGAAGCTTGACAGACCTAATTCCAAGCAGTATATAGGTTCCGGGAAAATAGAGGAGATCAAAAGTTTCATTACAGAGAACAATATTGAACTTGTCATTACAGATGATGAGCTCTCCCCTTCCCAGCTTAAGAATCTTGAAATAGGACTTCATTGTAGAATCCTCGATAGAACCAGTCTTATTCTTGACATATTTGCTCAGAGAGCACAGACTGCATATGCTAAAACTCAAGTGGAACTTGCTCAGTATCAATATCTTCTTCCTAGATTGACTCGTATGTGGACCCACCTTGAGCGTCAGAGAGGTGGAATTGGTATGAGGGGTCCTGGTGAGAGCCAGATTGAAAC
>DCHN01000023.1:0-748 GCA_002315995.1 Bacteroidales bacterium UBA1751
AGAAGAGAGCCACAATATGGAACCAGCGAAGCTGCTCAAGCTTCTTCTTCCAGGCGAACCACACACTGAGAATCATTATGAGGAAGCACCAGCAGCCGAAGCCTATCATAAGTCTGAAAGGCCAGTAAACCAGAGCAACAGGAGGAACAAGTTCCTGCGCATCGTTTATATATCCATACCCGAAATACTCAACATTGGCATCAAGTTCAGCTTTTGCCTGAACATTTGGATTCTCCCTGTAGCGTTTGAATGCATCAAGGGCCATACGTCCTCTCTCCATCTTCTCGGCAGCGCTGATATGGTTCTCCTTGCCATCGTTGTATCCATTCAAAAGGTCGTTGATACCTGGAACATATCCATTGATATCGTGTGTAGCCAAAATTGAAAGCATGCCTGGTATTTCAATGCCCGGAACAATTGAGAAAGCAGCCTGCGGTCCACCATTTTCCAGCCCCTCGGCTGCGGCAAGTTTCATTGGCTGATACTTGGCGGCGTGAATTCCGGATGCGTCACCTGTGCCCATAACGAGAATGGTTCCAATAATACCCACTGCGGCACCTACCTTTACACTCTTCAATGCAAAATTGATCTCCCGCTTCTTGAAAAGATACCAGCAGCTGAGGCCTGTAACAAACATACCTCCTACCATCCAGCCGCACGTAACTGCATGCGAGAACTTTGAAAGAGCTACCGGGTTAAGCAGAACCGCCCAGAAATCAACCATTTCATTTCTTACGGTATCAGGATT
>DCHN01000023.1:833-22192 GCA_002315995.1 Bacteroidales bacterium UBA1751
GCTGAAATTGAGGCGCCAATAACAGTAAGCCAAGTTGAAGCGAGATGGAAGCCCCTGCTCACCTTGTTCCAACCGAAGAACATTACAGCCACGAAGGTAGCCTCCATAAAGAAAGCCAGAATACCCTCAATTGCCAGCGGGGCTCCAAAGATATCCCCAACAAACCAGCTGTAATTGCTCCAGTTTGTTCCGAATTCGAACTCAAGAATAATACCCGTGGCAATACCTACCGCAAAGTTGATTCCAAAAATCTTCTGCCAGAACTTGGCTGTCTTCTTCCAGAAATCATCTTTCTTTACCACGTAAAGAGTCTCCATTACCGACATTATTATTCCCAAGCCCAGTGTGAGCGGAACAAAAAGCCAGTGATAGGCAGCTGTAAGAGCGAACTGCGCCCTTGACCAGTCAATTAATGATGCATCCATAACCTATTGTTTATGATTAAATCCAATTTGTTGCAACTCTCCAGCCCCTATTCCAACCCACGAAACGTTTTGTCAGAAGCATTCTCCAGCCTCTTCCCCACAAATTCGCTCTTCTCCTGCTCGCTTTTCCCTTCAAGCACAGGCCTGAAGAAGAAAACTCTTAGAATGGCAAATAGAATAAAAAGCTTCAGCAGAATAAGCACCCACAGAATGCGGCCCCAGGTCATATTCCTGAACCCTTCATAATAAAAGCGCCATACACTCCTTATCTTTTCCACAAAAACCATCCGCATCCCAATTTTGAACTATACAAATTTAATAAAAATATCATTATACCTTCAAAAAATGGTCTAAGCGGTGCACCTGCATGCACCGCTTAGACAAAAAAACGCAAAAAAATCCCGCCCACATTACTGTGAGCGAGATTCGTTGTATTAAGAATACCCTGTCTGATTTACAGACTGAAAGCAATCAATTACTCAGCTACAACCTCAACCTTAATGTTGGCCTTGATATCCTTGTAGCACTTAACTACTGCATCGTAAACGCCAACCTCCTGGAGTTTGTCCTCGCCAATGATTGTGATGTTTCTTCTATCCATCTCAAATCCCTTGGCTGCAAGAGCCTCAGCAACCTGAATGTTGTTTACTGAACCGAAAATCTTGCCGGTTGTGCTAACCTTTGTAGCAACTGTAACCTGCATTCCCTCGAGTTTGGCTGCAAGAGCTGAAGCATCCTCTCTGAGTTTAGCCTCTTTGTGAGCTCTCTGCTTGAGGTTCTCAGCATGAACCTTCTTTGCAGATACTGTAGCCATTGTTGCATAACCCTGAGGAATAAGATAGTTGGTTGCATAACCGTTCTTAACGGTTACAATGTCGTCCTTATGTCCAAGATTCTGAACGTCCTGTTTCAAAATGATTTCCATACTCTTTCCTCCTTGTTATTTCAATAAGTCAGTTACGTAAGGGAGCAATGCGAGGTGACGTGCACGCTTAACAGCCTGAGCCACCTTTCTCTGGAACTTCAAAGATGTACCTGTGATACGTCTTGGAAGAAGTTTGCCCTGCTCGTTGAGGAATCTCTTCAAGAACTCAGCGTCCTTGTAATCTACATACTTGATACCTGCCTTTTTGAAACGGCAGTATTTTTTCTTCTTAACCTCAACTGTAGGAGGGTTCAAATATCTGATCTCGTTATTAACTGCGTTTGCCATAATCTGTTCCTCCTTATTTTTTCTCTGCCATGTTGTTTCTTCTGCGAACTGCATAAGCAACTGCATGCTTGTCCATAGCAAAAGTCAAAAATCTGATAATTCTCTCGTCACGTCTGTACTGTGTCTCAAGGGTTGAAACAAAAGTTGGTTCAGCCTTGAACTCAATAAGGTGATAAAATCCTGTGGTCTTTTTCTGAATTGGGTAAGCGAGTTTCTTCAAGCCCCAATCCTCATCATTCACAACCTCGCCACCATTCTCTTTAATAAGAGTGATGTACTTTTCTACCGCTTCCTTCATCTGAACATCAGACAAAACGGGAGTTGCAATGAAAACGGTTTCGTAACTCTTTAACATTTGATTGTTAATTAATGATTAATAATAAATTAGCTCCATTCAGGCACACTTGTAGCCAAAATGGAGCGCAAAGATATAAAGAAGTTTCCAATTATCAAAACATCTCATCCTTTCCCTCTGCAAAAAGCTCATCATCAACCAGTTTCTGCATCCATCGCCAAGGCTTGGAGTTCTCAATGTGCGAGAATGCTGCCATTTTCGCCGACATGGCCGATAGAAATCCTCTCCTTTTCTGCAGCGCGCGCAGAACCGGATAGAGCACGAAGGTGAAGAGGACGCCGAGCGCGGCAACAACATAAAGCTGGAGTGTAGCAGAGGCGCCCAAAGCCCACGCAATGGCCCACCCGGCAAGTATTGCAAGGTTTATCTGTATTATTTTCAAAGTGGTTCCGATATGCGAGTAACCGAGGTCAATGAAGGCGTGATGGAGGTGCGTCTTGTCTGGAGAGAATGGAGAACGCCCCTTCAGCGCCCTGGTGAACATTACCCTGAGGGTATCAAAGACCGGTATTGCCATAATTGCAAGGCAGAGAGGTATAAGAGCAACCCCATGCTCTTGAAAAAGAAGTTTGTAGCTTGCGGAACTGTGCTTTATAATGGAGAAGCAGAAGGCGGTTATCATTGTACCTATCATAAGTGTACCGCCATCGCCAATGAACATTTTGGTGCGCTTTCCAAATACGTTGTGAAGGAAGAAAGGGAGCTGGGAACCTGCACATACAAGGCAGATTATTCCCATTCCGGGCACACGCGAGATATAGAAGACAAGCGCAAACTCTATGCAGGCCACCATTGAGAAGCCGGAACTGTATCCATCAACACCATCAATAAGGTTTATTGCATTCATAAGCCCCACGCCCGATAGAATTGAGAGTGCGTACACCGCCCATGGTTCCATCATGTCAACGCCCCAGATACCCTCAAAATTATCTATCGCACTGGTATTGATGTAAATAATAAGAAATACCACTGCAATTTCAATAGCAAAGCGCAGTTTCACTCCAAGGCCATATTTGTCGTCGAGCACGCCAACAACCAGCATAGTGGCCATTGCCAGCACCGCCCAGATACTTTTTGAACTGAATGCAAAGGTTGAAAAGAGAGCTAATCCCACAAACATTCCGGCAAACACCGCAACGCCTCCAAGAACAGGAACCGGCCTCTCCTGCAGTTTGCGTGCCCCCGGCCTGTCATATATCTTATGCACTCTGGCCGCCCTCAGTACAACCGGATAGATTGACCACGAAACAATGAAGGTGATTATGAACATCATAACACCCAGCCAGACGTAGTGTATTACAGGAGTTGAAAGCATAGTGCAAAATTACATTATATTTTGCTTTGTTCTATTTTTCTTCTCTCTTCCGCCAATATTGAAGGAAGAGTGGTGGCTATTGCCCAGCATCTTTGCAACTGCTTGCGCGGCTCGCTGAAGATTCTGTAGACAAACTCTATATGGTTTCTTACCATCCAGGCGGGAGCGCGTTTCTCGCCCACACCGCTGTAGAACTTGAAGACTGCCCCAACGGCTATCATTACTCCAGATTTGAGGTAAGGTTTCAGTCTTGATATGAATATCTCCTGCTTTGGGGCACCAAGAGCAACCCAGATGATATCCGGGCTATCTCTGTTTACAACCTCTGCAATGGCATTGTAATCGAAGTCGTCTGCATTGCAAAATGGGAGCTCGTAAAAGGTCATTTCATCTATGCGTGCATCATACTTCTCAGTGAGGTTCTGTTTAAGAGGTTGCAGTATGGCATCTGAAGTACCCATAAAAAACATCCTGTACTTCTTCTGTTTCAGGGCATCCTCAAAAATCTGGCTGCCGCAGTATTGCTGAACATCCATTCCATAGAGTTTCTTCAAATAAACCGGCACCCAGCTGCTGTCGCAAATGGAGAACATAGAGCCATTGATGACCCCACGATACTCTGCATCCTTATGCACCATTTGGAGGATGTTGCCGTCGGCCCCACATATATATGCCGGATTGCCGGATTCAATTTGCCTGCCAATCCGTTCCCATACCTTCTGGGGAGAAAACTCGTAGTTAATATTGAAGTATTCAGCCATTTCCTTCAATTTATGGATTAAATATTGTCATCTGCCTGCATATATTATTCCATTAAGATATGCAACATACTTACGTGCCACGGTAGGCCATGTATAGTTATCTTCCAGCGTTTTGAAATTGTTTTCAATGAATGCGGCAAAAGTCGATGTGTCATCAGCCTTTTTAAACGCATTGACAAGGTCGTTCTCATTCTCCGGACGTACAAAAATAGCATTCTCACCCAAAAGTTCCTTGTTCGCCTGAATATCAGAAGAAATTACAGGCAACTTGTAACTCACGGCCTCCATCAATGCTATTGAAAGACCTTCAATGGTGGAAGGCAGGCAGAACATATGTGCGTTACGCAACAGCGCAGCCTTATTTTCACCATAAACAGCACCGGTAAAAACAACATCAGGATCATCAGTAATATTATGCAAATATTTTACATACTCCGGCATTGCAGAATTATCACCTGCAATAACCAATTTATAGCCACATAATCCGGATTTTATGAATGCTCTGATTAAATAATCTGGATTTTTATCCTGAACCAATCTCCCCATAAAAAGAAAATATCTGCCTGAAGTCAAGTCAAAGCGTTTCAGAATGTCACTTGAATTTCCAGCATCAACTAAAGGAATATGAACAGCCCCAGGAATACACACGGCCCTCTTTCCATAAGTGTTGAAAAAATAATCAACCTGGTCTTGGCTGCACATGGCAAGATGTCTGTTGATTCTTGCCGTAACTTTTTCCATAAACTTTAGAATTCGCTGTTCAAACGCTCCATATTTACTTCTCTGCCATTCCAGCCCGTGTCCCTCCATCAGCGATGGGATTCCAGCCATTCCAGGAATCCATGACCATATCGATGGAGGCCATGCATTGTAATGTATAAAATCTACATCCTTTTCCCTGAGCACTGTATGCAATGTAGCTCTCAACGATACCCATGGTTTGCAGAGCAAATTGCTTTTCGGGCCCCTGATATATCTAACTTCAAAACCATTGACATTCTCCTTCCATACATGGTCGCTCTCACAATACACAATAGGTGTATGCCCCATCTTGACCAGTTCAGTGGCAAGATTGTACATATAATTCTCAATTCCACCGAGAATATGTATATCGCGACCGCCTATGAATACTATTTTCATTTATCTCCTCTCTTTTTTACAAAACGTGCGGGATTACCAGCCCACACTTCAAACGGAGGTATGTCTCTAGTCACAATGCTTCCGGCTCCAACAATAGCGCCCTCACCAATTGTTACAGAATTACATATTATTGTCCCCACGCCCAAAAAAGCATTCTTTTTTATAACAACAGGCTTATAGTTGAAATTCAAATCCTTATTGGCAGAGTCAACAAAATGAGTAAGAATTACACAGTGCGGAGTAATTCTCACCCCCTCTTCAATGGTAATCATTTCGGGATGTATGGAATCCAACAGAACATCACGGGCCACTGAGCATGGCCCCACAATATTCACTCCTGCTTTTTTTAAGAACCAATATCGTTTATGGGCCTGGACAGGTAAGATCTTAGACAACAAAACAAAGGCATAAAACCGATACCTATTGAAACTGAAATAATCCATTATTGTGAATCTAAATTGCTTTCAAACATCCTTTTGTATATAGCGCAAAGCTTTTCTGCTTCAACTCTGATATCAAATCCGGCAGCTCTCATCTCCAATTCTTTATTCTGTCTCACTTTCAAATCATGATTACCGACTCTTTTTATTACTTCAACCGCCCATGCTTCGGGAGATGACTTCAGACTCAGGAAAGAGGAATTATGAAGAACATCAACCTCATCAGAAACAGCATCTGAAAAGATACATGGTAAATCAGCACTTTGGGCCTCTATTCCCGAAAGAGGCAAACCCTCATGTAAAGATGGCATAAGGAAACAATCAAAACCTTGATAGTAGTCATACGGGGTTGATACCGATCCAGCAAAAATCACATCCTTCTCAATTCCCAGTTTTTCAGAGAGGCATTTTATTTCAGACATTAAATTACCAGATCCAACAAGAATCAGCTTAGTATCCTCATTAATTTTATGAATAGCAGAAAATATCTCAAGAAGAAACCTGTGGTTCTTCTGCTTCATAAATCTGCCGATATGACCTACCACAAGCGTTGTATCAGAAATTCCATATTGTTTTCTGATTCGTGCACGTGCGTCTTCATTGAAAACGAATCTATTCACATCAATCGCATTATTATGAATATGAATAGCATTTGAGTTCAATGCATTATCTCCATAATAGAACGCAGCTGCCTTTCTGCCACACGCCCACAAGTCAGTAGCGGATATCGGGAGCACTTTCCTGCATATATAATAGATTGGCAACTTGTAATTCAATGGAAATGCAGCATTATGAATATGGGATATTCTCACAGGGACGCCATTGACTTTTGCCGCATACAAAGAATATGCAGCAAAAGCATCATTGTGAGAGTGTATTACTCTATATTCCGGATGCTCCCGCAAAAAGTTGCGAAAAAAACGCAAGTATTCTGGATATTTGAAAGGATTTAACCCCGGGGTCCAAAAAATCCTTCCACCTAAGGAGAGCACCTCTTCTTCGTACTCCCCGTGTGTTTTATTATTACAAAGAAAATCAAACTGGACCTCATTTCTGTCAATATTCCTATAATAATTCATCAGCATTGTTTCAATGCCGCCACGGGAAAGATTTGTTATTACCTGTAATATTCTAATCATATCACTTGATTTCACTCGCCATATGAAGCCAGTATCGGCTTCATTATTTCATCCACAATTTTACGCCATTGGAACCTACCGACCGAATTGCGTATTCTGTTTGATTCCTTATTCTGTAAATGTAGTGAAAGAATAGCCTCTGCAAAAGCAGATGGAGTATCCTGAATAAGGCAACCATTTTCTGAATTAATTATTCCGCGATTGGCAAAAGTATCGGTTGCTATTACATACAAACCGGAAAGCGCATACTCATATGTCTTAGTGGGCGGTTGGTATTCATAATAATCCGTTATAGGTACAAATGAGACACCCACATTGCATTTTTCAAAAAACGGTACCAGAAGATCATGGCGCACATAACCATGGATATGCACTCTCTGAGACAAACCATATTTCTCAACCTCAGATTTCAATATATCCAGTTCATTTCCCAGCCCTGTTCCAATTATGTCATATTCAATACTGGCATTGGCATCCATCCTTCGCATTGCAATTGCCAATCCTTCTACTGTTTTCTCAATATTTCTGTTATAGAGTGTACCAACATAAAGTAGCCGGATCTCATTGAATTTTTTTTCTCCGGAATAAACTATGTCGGCGCCTAATGGAAGAATCGCAGACTTTGACCTTGGAACATCTATTTTTTTGCGGACACCTTCTGAAATACAAGTAACAAAATCATATAACTGAACGCATCTCTTTAATGCGAAATCCTGCTTCCTTCGATTCTCCGCTTCCTCAGACACATCCAAGGTCCTTATATCCAGAATCATTCTTTTATATGGGCGAAGTCTCTTGAGGAGAATGCATTCCGCAAAAAAGCAAACCAGTATCGTTCCCCTGAAGCACAATGCAACAAATGTAGAATAAATCATGAAAAAGATACCTCTCAAAACACGGTTCCCAGCATTTGGAACATATATATTTCTGACATTCTGCATATATACTCTCTCCCCACCGTCATCAAAGGTAAGTGTGGTAATAGCATACTCACTCTTCAGATGTTCACACCATTTAAATACATCAGTATGATATCCAAACTGATTCTTGCACACAATCAACAATTCTCTCTTTTTCATCATTCAACTTGATGCAGAAAATAAAACTTGAACATCTCCGTTTCATCCGGAATGCCATATGTGGCAAAATTTGCCAGAATCGTATATGAACAGAATATAAGCAATACCATAACAAAGATAATTGTATGACAAGATACCGAAAATTTGATTTTGAATATTCCAAATGAATATCTGGCAAAAGGTCTTGTCAAATAGTTCAGCACATATGCCTGACAAATCAGCATGAATGGCAGACAATACATCAAAGGGCGCATAAACAGCAAGTCGACTGATATAAGCAACTCGGAAAAAATGGAATAGATTAATGTAAAAAGATATGACACCTTGAAGAACCTGTCTTTGGGATATCTCTTCACAATTATATCAGAAAAAACAATAACCAGGGCATTGGAAAGCAACATAACAATACGACGCGGGCCAAAATGTGAAATCGCACTTTCCGTTTCCACAAGATACTCCATACTGTCAGAGTATGATGAGTATCCAATAACAGAGAGTAGAGTCTGCCCATAAATAAGATAATTCCTTACCAATGACATTTGCCCAATCATCACTGAAAGAAAGAGTAAAAGCAGACACAGATATTTGTTGGGCAATTTATTATAAAAAACAAGAAGGATGAATGGCAGCATTACCAGCACAGATTTATGAACCAACGCGGCCAACCCTAGAATAATGAGATACTTTTTCCAATCCTTGTAGTCAATTAAGCATTGCATTGCATAAAGCATTGCACAAGCAGCTATCATTTGCCTGATTCCATTCATCAGTTCATAAAAGAACGGACCCAAAATAAGTATCAGATACAAGCATGGAAGGAGGTACTTTCTCTCTCTTACTGCAAGGAAAATCAAGGAGATCTCAATAAATGCAAGAAAACCCATGTAAACCAACCTTGGAAGATGAAAAAAACCGAACAGATATGTCAGGGCTCTGAATCCCCATTCAGATCTGGTAAAGTACGCGCTGTCCTCCATTGACCCCCCTTCAAGAAGTAATTGGTATGTACTGGCATATTCCTCACAATCAACCCCCACACGAAACCGCAATCCACACATAATGCTAAACACAGCAATAGTCGCAATCTGAGAATAACGAGCATTTTTATGATGGCCCACCGACTCGGAGAGCCTCCCATTTTCTGCAAGAATCACTAGCAGTACTGCAAAGGATATATATATTATTATACTGGTTATTAACATATTCATCTCCTTTTTACAAGGTTCAACAGTATTGCTCGCGCATCAAACCTAAACCACAACCATAATATTACTGGCAGGGCAAAAATAGTTGCAATTGCAGAACGAATGCCCAGTGTCAGATTAAGGCTGTCGACAAAGACAAGGGCAACCATTGCGAGCGAAAAGGCCAAAATCAAACTATTTGGAAGATTGAACTTGATATATTTGTTGGATTGATAACAAAGATAGAAGTAAGATGTCACCCTTGATAAAGCCAAACATAGAGGAACGGCTATTACTCCCAATTCTCCAATAACAAAGAATAGAACTGAAAGGTTTACTACTGAACCTATTACATAGGCAACGCCAATATGTTTTGTATCTCTTGCTATGGAGATGCCTGATCCACCAAAAGGGAAAATTAGGTAGAGGAGCATTGGTATTGAAAGAAGAGTTATATACTTTGTTGCTCCAAGATAGGCACTATTGCTAAGAAGAAGAACTATCTCTCTGGAAAAAAGCGAAAGAAATATTGAAATCAGCGAAAGCGTAACAACAAAAATAATAAAAACGCGCCTTATTTGAATAGAGAACCCCTCCTGTTTGTAGTTCTCATAAAGGAACGGATACCAAACGTTCTGAAAAGCTGTGCTAATGAATGTAAAAACAGATGTCACACTTATTGCCAGCGAATAAACTCCCAAATCGGTCAGAGAAATGCTCTTGCCTATAAGAATCTGCCCAACTGACGTATCAAGCCATCCGGCCAGAATTGCAGGAAGCGTTGGCAAAGAGAACAATAACGCCCTTTTGATATATTTCCAATCAAAGGTAAATGCAATAAACTCTTTGTTCACCAGAATATAAAAAATAGTACAGAACAATCCTGCCAGAAGCTCTCCTAAAAAAACTCCCACAATTCCACTTCTTAAAACCACAACGCAATATATTGCCACGCCGAATCGTATGACAAGACCAAGCAGTGCACCTACTGAAAATAGAAGTGCCTTCTTCTTGAATCTGGTAAGTATGGCAAAATATGATTGAAGGCTTGAAGCTGGAACTGATACAAGCATTATTACAAAGGCCGCTGAATAACAGGAATCGAGGGAAAGTACTGAATTTATCCAGAAATGTCTGGTCAGCATCATATTGGCCAGAATAAAAAAAGAAAGGAGAAGAATTGAATAGAAACCGGTAGAAACAAGTGATTTACGGTCAACGCCCTCCTCATAATAGTCTCTAGCTATTCCGGAATGGATATTAAGATTGGAAACAAGATCTATTACCCCATTGCAGGCAAATATCAAAGTCATTGCCCCATAGTCTTCTCTGGTAAGGATATTAGTATAAACCGGAAGCAGTAAAACCGCAGCAATCTTGCCAAGCAGTCCAACCACCCCATACAGGCAAAAATCTTTGAAAAAACTCCACATTACACTGCAATGCTTTTATAGAAATATTCGAATTCATCCAGAATACGGTTGGCACATAAATGCCTCTCCACCTTATCATAAGCACTTTTTGCAATAAAGTTGCACAGAGCAGAATCATCAGCCAGTTTTGTCATTCTATCACAAATCATCTCAATATCATCAGGATCAACGAGCATTCCATCCTTTCCATCTTCAATCATTTCAGGTCCCGATGTTCTAGATGTAAAAATAACAGCCTTTGAGCGCGCCATCACCTCAAGCAATGACATACTGCATGCTTCAAAATATGAAGGCAAACAGACGAACGAACAATCATCTATATAATTTTTTATTCGTTCCCGAGAACAGAAGCCAGGGAATTCAATATGGCCACGAATTTCTTGGGAAACTCCATCAAGAATGGTGTCATTGTAGTCAGACCCAGCCATTACCAGTTTCCAATTGGGATGTGTTCTATAGAACCTGCTGAAAGCTTGAACCGTAGCATGCGCACCCTTTGTCTTTACAAGTTTACCGAAGAAAAGAATGGTATGACTTGCAGAAGGATTTTCATTCCTGTAAAGGAAACCATCTTCAACCATATTATAGATTACTACGGAGTTCTTATTTTTCACATCACACCCCATCTCCTCTACGAAACCCATAAGGTAACTGCTTACAAAAGAGAAATAATCAGCCCTTGAAAAGTGTTTCAGATCATTCTCTTTTATGGTATTGAACTTTTCTCCCCTATTTGTGGATATATAATATGCCGAACCATGGAATCTCATTACCACAGGTATGTTGAACGTACGGAAGTTCAATGATGACCTGCAAAAATTGAACATATAAAAATCCGTGAGTTCAAGTATGTCAATATTGTGTTTCTCTATAAGCCCGGAAAGACTACCTTCATAATAAGCAAGCTCTTTTCTTGCAATGAATCCAGCAATATGCAATACGTTCATTGCAGTGTAAAGAAGTCTACCCAATTTTGATGCCTGATATCCAAGACTGTAATCATATATGATTACTCCATTTTCATCCCTGCGATTCGCACACGCCTTTGCCGATGCATAATAGCCCGCCACAACAACTGTGTGCCCACGTTTTACCAGTCCCTCAGCAACATTCTTCACGACGCTTCCTATTCCTCCTGAAGGCATTGGCGGATATTCAGAACATTGAAACAGAATCTTCATTTCAAGCAGTATGATTACAACCTCCCATCAACCACATCTCTTGGCAATACGCCTTTAACATCATAAATGACACCACCTTTCTTCAAAACTGCAGATAGATTCAGATCATTAAACTGTCTGTGCGCTACACAGAGAATGGCTGCATCAAAAAGATCTTCAGGCAGTTTATTCACAACCTCAACGCCATACTCCTTACGTACTTTCTGTGAATCAGCCCACGGATCATATATAGTGATGTTCTTAGTATACTCCTCCAGAGTATGATGTATGTCTATTATCTTGGTATTTCTGGTATCTGGACAATTCTCTTTGAACGTGAATCCAAGAAGCAGAATCTTTGAATCCTTAACAAGCACACCCTTTTTGTTCATACATTTGATGACCTGTTCCGCAACATATGCTCCCATTCCATCATTCAATTTTCTTGCATCAAACATAATTCTTGGGAGAACTCCATAAACCTGGGCCTTTTGAATCAAGTAATAAGGATCAACCGAGATGCAGTGCCCTCCTACCAGTCCAGGAGTCAATTTAATGAAGTTCCATTTGCTCGAAGCTGCCTCAATAACATCGTGTGTATCAATTCCCATTGCATTGAAAATCTTAGCAAGTTCATTCATATATGCAATATTGACATCGCGTTGTGTATTTTCAATTACCTTGCTGGCCTCAGCAACCTTTATAGATGGAGCCTTATGAGTACCGTTCACAAGGACCGAGCCGTACACATGGTCAATTAAATCAGCAATTTCCGGAGTAGAACCGGATGTAACCTTCTTTATCTTCTCAACGGTATGCTCCTTATCTCCAGGATTTATTCGCTCTGGAGAATAGCCTGCAAAGAAGTCAGTATTGAACTTGAGCCCAGAAACCCTTTCAACAACAGGAAGGCACTCCTCTTCAGTCACTCCAGGATATACGGTGGATTCATATACAACAATATTGCCCTTGCCAATAACCTTTCCAACTGTTTCACTGGCACCCACCAGAGGCTGCAAATCTGGACGGTTATTATTATCTACAGGCGTTGGAACAGCCACAACATAAAAATTACAGTTACGAATCTTATCAACGTCACTGGTACACAAAAAGCCATGATTCTTTATTGCATCTGCAAGCAACTCATCACTCACCTCCAATGTCACATCATGTCCTGCCATAAGCGCATCTACACGCGCATTGTTCATATCAAAACCAACCGTTGGAAATTTGGTTGAAAAGAGCCTGGCTAATGGAAGTCCAACATAGCCCAGTCCAACCACTGCAATTCTAATATCCTTCAAGTCCATAATATTTAGCATATAATTAATAACCAAAAATAACAGATTCTAGCATTTGTATTGCCCTACTTCACAATCCCCTTTTCAAGGTACTCAGCCAAATTCATTCTAACCTTTGCCGCTGCACCTTCTGAGGCAACTTTTGCTATATCGTGCTCAACCATGAGTTTCACAAGCTGCTCGAATGTGGTCTTTGATGGATTCCAGCCGAGTTTCTTCTTTGCCTTGGAAGGATCTCCAAGAAGGTTCACAACATCAGTAGGACGGTAAAAATCAGGACTTACTGCAACCACGCTCTTCCCAACAAGCGCTTTCGGACCACTCACAACAATTCCCTTCTCTTCAACTCCGCTGCCCTCCCAACGCAATTCAATGCCGGCATGATGGAAGGCAAGGGTGGCAAACTCACGAACAGTATGCTGCACTCCGGTGGCAATAACAAAGTCATCAGGAGTCTCATTCTGCAGAATAAGCCACATACACTCCACATAATCCTTTGCATAGCCCCAATCACGAAGCGAATCAAGATTGCCCAAATAGAGGCAATCCTGCAATCCCTGTGAAATGCGTGCAGCAGCAAGGGTGATCTTTCTGGTCACGAAGGTCTCTCCCCTCCTTTCAGACTCATGGTTGAAAAGGATACCGGAACAGCAGAACATGTTGTATGCCTCACGATACTCCTTCACAATCCAGAAACCATAGAGTTTTGCCACTGCATACGGACTGTAAGGGTGGAACGGAGTTGTCTCACTCTGAGGCACCTGCTCAACTTTTCCATATAGCTCTGAAGTAGAAGCCTGATATATGCGGCAGCTCTTCTCAAGATGGCAGGCACGAACAGCCTCAAGGACACGCAGGACACCGGTGGCATCAACATCAGCCGTGAATTCCGGTGAATCAAATGAAACCTGCACATGGCTCTGCGCCGCCAGATTGTATATTTCAGTAGGGCGCACCTTGTCAACAACCTTTACTATTGACATTGAATCCCCAAGGTCTGCATAGTGCAGATGAAAATCGGGTTTACCCTCAAGATGTGCTATTCTCTCTCTGAAATCAACCGATGAACGGCGTATTATACCGTGTACCTCATATCCCTTCTCCAAAAGGAACTCACTCAAATAGGAACCGTCCTGTCCTGTAACTCCCGTAATGAGCGCAACATTTTTCTTCATTTGATAAATCTCTTATTTAAATATTTTTGACTCTTTCACTCTCTAAAACAGCAAAATCTTCACCCTGCTACTATCTCTCCGCCCTCATAGGATTCTCCAAAAAATCCTTGTAGGCCAGACGTATGCCATCCTCCAACTCCGTTGAATAGCTCCAGCCCAATGCTGTAGCCTTTGAAACATCAAGCAACTTGCGTGGCGTTCCGTTAGGACGGGTGATATCCCAAAGAATCTCACCCTCATAACCTACAACACGCGCAACCATCTCTGTAAGGGCCTTTATTGTAAGCTCCTTTCCTGTTCCAGCATTCACTGTTTCGTTGCCTGAATAGTTGTTCATAAGGAATACACACAGATTTGCAAGGTCATCTACATAGAGGAACTCACGAAGAGGCGAACCGTCTCCCCAGCATGTAACGCTGGAGGCACCGGCAACTTTGGCCTCATGGAACCTTCTGATCAATGCAGGAAGCACATGTGAATGCTCCGGATGATAGTTGTCATTAGGTCCATACAAATTGGTTGGCATCACGGATATGTAATCGGTCCCATACTGTCTGTTGAGGAACTCACAATATTTGAGACCGCTGATCTTTGCAAGAGCGTATGCCTCATTAGTCTTCTCCAGTTCCGATGTAAGAAGGCAATTCTCCTTCATTGGCTGCGGTGCCATACGCGGATATATGCAGGAAGAGCCCAAAAACTCCAACTTTTTGCACCCATTACGCCACGCCGCATTTATGACATTCATCTCAAGAATCATATTGTCATACATGAAATCTGCCAGCGCATTCTGGTTTGCAACAATTCCGCCCACCTTTGCCGCAGCAAGGAAGACATACTCGGGCTTCTCGGCTGCAAAAAAGTCATTTACAGCCTGCTGATTGCACAAATCCAGCTCCTTATGCGTGCGTGTTACAATATTACAATATCCCTGCCTTTGCAGTTCCCGCACAATTGCAGAGCCAACCATTCCCCTGTGCCCTGCAACGTATATCTTTGATCTCTTTTCCATTTCCTCTATTGTTATGGATTCTGCTCCATCTAGAACTCAAAATCCTTATTCTCTTTCATAAACTCCGCCAGCTTACTCTTGAGGCGACTCTTGCGCACATATACGTTTGATGCCGTATCGTTGAGAATCACGCTGATCTCCTGCGCCGAAAATCCCGCATAGAGCATTGCCAGCATTCTCATATTCTCATCGCTCATGGAAGGAAAACGCTCTGCAATAATATCGAGCACATTGCCACGTCTTGCATTCACAACACTTCTCAATGAATCGAATATCTCCCCCTCCCTGCCCGATTCGAACATAGCCTCCATTCTTCTCTGAAGCGCCTTGCTGAAACCAAGCTCATAATAGGCGCCCGCCATTGAACGAATCTCCGCAAAACGGCCGTCAAGAAGCTCCTTGAGATGCCTCTCCTGCTCCTTCTGCATATCAAGCTGCCCCACAAGCGACTCGTTGGCCTTGCGCGCACTCGACGCCTCCTCCATATATGCCTGGGCCGACGCCAGATACTCCTCAGCCTGCGCGTCCTTCTGTGCCGTAATCCTTTTCCACTTGCGATAGATTGACGCCCCGGCCACCACTATGCACACCAGCAGCATTACCAGAACCGCATTGTGCGCTCTTGACACCTTCCTTACTCTCTCCGTCTGAGCCGCAGCATAAGCCTGCAGAACCGCTATCTCCTCATTCTTTATCTTCTCCACCTCATCAAACGAATCCGCACCACTCTTTGCAAGCACCTCCCCAACCTGTTCCTCTTCACTCCTTGCAGCCACCTCTCCATTCTGGCCCGCACCCCACTTCGGAGCCATCTCACGGGCTATTCCGGCAGCCGTTTCAAAGCACCTTGCACCACGTTCCAGTTCACCGCACCAGATGAGCGCACGCCCCTTGTGCACCTTCATCTTTGTAATGTCACGGAAGAGTTGCGCCACATCAATTGAAAGTGCAAAACTTTCGCTTTCAGTGAGTTGAAGAGAATCCTGAACTCTCTTGCACCCGCTGCTCCGAGCCACCTCCAAACGCGGAACTCCGCTATTCTGAATCCGCTCCACGCACCTGTTTCTACGGCTCTGCTCCACTGCCATTTTCCTAACATAGATAAGCACCTTGTAGAGAGAGTCGGAGGTCTCATAGAGTTCTACAGCCCTCTCGTACCGACCTCTTCCCAAATTGAAATCACCCTCGGTAAAGGCAGCCTTTGCCTGGGTAAATAGCTTCGAAGCGTCCGGTGCAGAAAAGTCAGCCGCTCCTGACTCTATCGCAGTAGATAAAAACAGGAGCAGCAGAAAAAAAGTATGTTTCAGATATTTACTTGCGCGGAGCATTCTTTACAACCTCAACAATGAATTTCCAAAGTTTCTCAACGGTGTCAATGTTCACCCTCTCGTTAGGTGAGTGAGGGCTGCAGATTGTAGGTCCGCAGGAGATCATATCCCAGTTAGGATATATTGCTCCAAGGATACCGCACTCCAAACCGGCGTGAACAGCCATAACTGCAGCCTCCTTGCCAAAGAGGTTTTTGTACACCTTCTTCATCTCGTTGAGAATAGGTGACTCCATGTTAGGCTGCCATCCTGAATAACCACCTGTGCACCAAACCTTAGCGCCTGCCATTTCAAAGAGGGCCCTTGTCTTCTGGTAGAGATCCTCCTTAGCTGAATCAACAGAACTTCTCATAAGTGATGTGATGAGAATCTTGCCATTTTCAGATTTTACAATGGCCATATTGTTCGATGTCTCAACTATGCCAGGCATAGCGTCGCTCATTCTCTCAACACCGCTTGGGCATACTGAAATTGCACGGAGCATATTGTATGCAACTGCGTGGGCAATAGCTTTCTTTGCCGATTTTGCAGCAGGCCGGAACTCATAGTAAGCATCCTTGTCGGTTGCCTTGTACTCGTTGCGAACCTCTGCAAAAATTGCTGCAAGCATCTTCTTTGCCTTGGCAACCTTTGCCTTTGGAAGAGCCACTGTTGTGAATGCCTCTCTTGGTATGGCGTTACGCAGATTACCTCCCTCTATAGAAACGAGTTCAGCACCACACTTCTCCATAAGAGGAAGCAGCATTCTTGCTATTACCTTGTTGGTATTGGCACGGCAGAGGATGATATCCATTCCTGAGTGTCCTCCAAGGAATCCGCGTGCATTGAGATCCATTGTAACGTAATCTTTTGGCAAAGCCTCCTGTTTGTACTTGAACTCGCAGAATACGTTCAAACCGCCGGCGCAACCAACGTAGAGCTCACCCTCTGTCTCAGAATCGAGATTAATGAGGATATCACCGCTAATAAGGCCAGGTTTGAGGGCGCGTGCACCTGTCATACCGGTCTCCTCGTCTATTGTGAAGAGAGCCTCAATTGGGCCGTGAGCTATATCCTTGCTCTCGAGAATTGCCATTGCAACGGCACAACCCATTCCGTTATCCGCTCCAAGGGTGGTTCCTGTAGCATAAACCCAACCATCAACGATTCTTGGCTGAATAGAATCGGTTTCAAAGTTGAAATCCACGTCGGAATTCTTCTGAGGAACCATATCAAGATGTCCCTGAAGAATGATTCCCATTCTGTCCTCCATTCCTTTGGTTGCCGGCTTCCTTATTATTACATTTCCAACCTCATCCATTATGGTCTCAAGACCGAGCTTCTTGCCAAAGTCATACGCAAACTTTGCGGCCTTCTGCTCCTTCTTCGATGGACGTGGAATCTTTGTAAGTTCATAGAAATTTTTCCAAACCTGCTGAGGGTTCAACTCTGCTATTGTTTTCATACTATTAATAAATTTTTAAAATGAAATTTTTCAGACTTTTTGTAAGAGACCCCAGAGCCGTTCCGCTCCGCTGCACTCTCACAGAAATTTTCAATATCCACCTTTGGCGAAATGAAAAATTTCATGTTCGGTTTCATTCTATTAAAAGACTTTGTTCTGATGTCTCCTGCAACCGCATGCACACTCTTCCGGAATCTGACTGACGACTTTTAACCTGCTTATTTAATGAGGGCATCTACCGGAATGAATGAGTTCTGACCAAGCTGATAGATTGGCAATCTGCTGCTCAGAAGAAGCTTTGTACCATCCATAACCTTTACCGCTGCAGTGCAAGGAACTCTGTAGTAAATCTTGTTCTTTGAGCTCTGTGCATTAGGGTCTGAAGGAATTGTTGACATCTTTTCCGGTGTTAGCTCCACTACTATTGGTCTGCCTCCCATATTGTTTGCAGGAACAACTCCTGTATCAGCAACTCTGAAAGCAACATACATCTGCTTTGCTGCTGCAGGATCAGGAACAACCTCAAATGTGCAAGCCACCTTCTCAATGCTGCTCTTTCCAATGAACATGCTCATATATTCATTTTCAAGACGTGCAATTTCAGCAAGAGTTGAAGCCATAGCCTCACCACTGAAAGTTGCATCGGTCTCACCGGTAACAATATCAATTCTTCTCTGCCTGAGCTTGAAGATGAGCGCTGCTGTCTCCTCGGCACGCTTGTCAATATTCTTCTCAACTACCTGGCTCTGCTGAATCGGAACCTGCTCAATTTCACCATTGTCGTTCTTCACACTCTTGTAAATTGTGGTTGTAATATTGTCAATGGTTGAAACCTGCTCGCCGGAAGCGAATGGATTCATTTGTGGAGCCGGGAAGCGGAAGTTGCTTGGCGCAGCGCCGTATGAATCTGATGTAATTATAAGACCCTGAGAACACATTGCCAGGAAGTTTGCGCTGGCGCCCTTTAGAGAACCGAGGTTCACGGCAGCCCTTGTGCTCATATCAGCCTCAACATATGGAAGCATCTTTATGCCTGTAATATTGCATTTGGTTGAATTGGCTACTGGAGGGGTTACGCCGAAATATCTCTGGGCATATTTTGCATAGGGTCCTGCAACGTATGTCTCAACCTCTGCTTCAACCTGCAGTACAATAACTGTTTTTGGGAGTGAATAAATCACAGCGCCATTGGCACTCAAATCACCCTGATTCATGATTTGGGCGTCAGCCTCTGACACCCCTGAAAGAAGAGCGGCGCACATCATAACCACACCAGCCCCCATAGAAACAAATTTTCTTCTCATATTTTAATAATTCTTGATTTCACACACTTAGTTCCTGTTTGGATGTTCTTTTCTTCAGTCATTCTATATGAACACTCCACTCAAAGAATCTGACAATGCCATAATTTTCGTTAATCTACAAAGATAACTATTTTTAGTTAAATTTGCACCGCTTATTATGGTAAAGACGTCTGTTGTCATATTGAACTGGAATGGGGAGAACTTTCTCAAAAGCTACATCCCAACACTGCTGGAGCATACGCTCTGTTGCAGCAATGTCAATAATGCAGCTGGCACTGACTCTACTTCTTCACAGTGTGAATCTTCTGCAAGCCACTCGCCCCAGAGGCCGAAAGATGTGGAAATAGTTGTTGCAGACAATGGCTCAACCGATGGCTCCGTTACCTGGCTCAAGGAGAACTATCCGCAGATACGACTCATACTCTTCGATAAGAACTATGGCTTCACGGGGGGATACAACAGGGCTCTTGAGCAGGTGGAAGCCGAATATTTCCTGCTGCTAAATTCAGATGTAAGGGTCTCTCCGGGATGGCTCGATTCGCTGGTCGATTTCATGGACAACACTCCCGATGCCGGTATCTGCATGCCAAAGATTCTCAAGGAGCCGCTGCCTCATGGCGTAAAGCTCAGCAGGGCCGTACGCTTCAAGGAGTTTCTGCTGGTGCACGCAGGGCTGGGAAAGAGCACAGCATCAAGTGCCAGCAGTTGCGCAGGTGCAGGTAAAAAGCCACTATCGGCCGGAGTGGAGAAAGAAGCGGAAGAGAATCAACTATCGGCCGGAGTGGGAGAAGGAGCAAGAGTCAATCAGTTATCAGCCGAAGTGGGGAAAAGCGCAAGAGTCAATCAGCTATCAGCCGGAGTGGGGAAAGACGCAAGAGACAATCAACTATCGACCGGAGTGGGAGATGGCACAACACCTCAGTCTGCACCGGAGAGATTCGAGTATGCGGGTGCCTGCGGCGGGTTCATGGACAGATTCGGCTACCCTTTCTGCAGGGGAAGGGTATTGAGCGAGCTGGAGGAGGACAATGGCCAGTATGATACCCCAATGGAGGTCTTCTGGGCATCTGGGGCGGCGTTCTTCATAAGAAGCAGCGTATGGCGCACACTCGACGGATTTGACTCCCGTTTCTTCGCGCATATGGAGGAGATTGACCTCTGCTGGAGGGCAAAGCTTATGGGATATGAAATATGGGTTGTGCCTGTTTCAAAAGTATATCACGTAGGTGGCGGAACTCTTCCGAACGAATCTCCGTTCAAACTCTACCTGAACTACCGCAACAACTTGCTCATGCTTCACAAAAACCTCCCTGCAAAGGGTAAGAAGAGGCTGATTTTCATTCGTATGCTTATGGATGGAGCAAGTGCCATTGTATATCTTCTTACATCAAGAAGAAGGCTTTTCATATCGGTTCTCAAGGCGCACCGCGATTTCAAGCGCATGCGCAGAATCTTCGAGCCATCGCCTCGCATCATAGGGGCAACAAACTCCACCTTCAAACGCATTGGCGGCGTATGGAACGGCAGCATCGTCCTCTCCTACTTCACCGGCCGCAGACGCTTCAGCTCGTTGAAGTTCTAAGTTTTCAGAACACTTCGGTGGTCTCCATCAGATCCCGGCAGTTTCCATTCCCGTTGGCCAGACACGGGTGTTGGCCAGACACAGGCGGCCCGCGGGTGGCCAAAGCCCGCGGGTGGCCAAACCGCCTTCCGGATTCCCAAACCGCCACAAAAACACCTACTTTTGTGGCGAAATACCCCAGCTAAGCACCAAACGGCCACAAAAACACCCCTTTTTGTGGCCGTTTGAAATTTCCGCAAAAAATATTTGGAGTATTGGATATTTTACATACCTTTGCAGTCCCAAAGCCAACCAAATTGGCAGCACATAGGGAATGGAGAGGTGGTAGAGTGGTCGATTACGGCAGTCTTGAAAACTGTTGAACTGAAAGGTTCCGGGGGTTCGAATCCCTCCCTCTCCGCAGTATAGCTTGAAAATCAAGCAATTACAAGAAACTTACACAATTTCTTACACAATAGTAAGGGTTGTGTAAGTTTTTTTATGGTATTTTCCTTTATTGAACTTAAACATACTGAACGTGCATAGAAACGCGAATCGCCCTCCGGATTGGAGAGCGATTTCTTGTTTTT
>DCHN01000066.1 GCA_002315995.1 Bacteroidales bacterium UBA1751
CTGGATGTATTATCACTATTTGCGGAGCTAACTTGTTGTATATTTATATTTTGTGGCTCTTCACTTGCGTCATCTACAGGAAAATCATCAAATACTTCATTAACTATTGGTTGTCTTATTTCCTGTTCCTGTTTAGTGAATAGTGGCTCTGGAGACCTTTTGGGAACAGGTTGGGGCAGGGGGTCGAGGTTTTTGATTGCTTCGCCCCTTCCTGTGATGAACCAATCGGCATTCACATAAGGGAAAGTCATGAGGAATTTATGAATAAAATCATATCCCGGTTTGTTGCGTCCTCCAAGAATATGGGAGATTGCTGATCTCTGAATTCCGAGCATATCTGCGAGTCTTGCCGCAGATATGTTTTTAAGCTCCAAAAATTGCTGTAAACGGTCTTTCATTTTTGTAAACTTGATATTTTACAAATGTTATCACTATTCTTGGTTACAAATATAGCCAAATGGTTCAAATTTGCAATATACAGATGTAAAATTTACCCCAAATCAGTTAAATACAACTTTAGATAATATGTATAAATGCTTGGAAATTAGTATTATAAATTCATTTATTACGGCTTTATTAGCCATATATTGCTTATGTGGTTTAAACAGCACTCTTTTTACCGAAAGATATACTTTAATTAAATTATATAAAACACTGGTTTCCAAATGATAAAGTATTGCATTATTCCATCAGGAAAGCCCTTCTGCAGCTACTGAATAAACATTTGTAACGCCTATGATTTGGTGGTTACATAGCTGAATAAATACCGATATTTTGTTTACAATATACAACTGTAAACCTTTACAAATGTATATTACATTTGTAAACAAAATTCTAGAATCAACGAACGGTCACTTTGGGGTACATTTATATATCTTTGCAAGAAAAATCGATTGTGGAGCCTAAAATTAAGATTTCTGACTATACCTATGATTTGCCCTCTGAGAGGATAGCAAAATATCCCCTCCCCCAGAGGGATTCATCAAAACTCCTTATATATAATAGTGGGAAAATAAGGCATACTGTTTTCCGTAATATTTCCGATGAGCTGCCGGCAGATTCATTTATGGTTTTCAACAATACCAAAGTTGTGCCTGCAAGACTCTTCTTCAGGAAGGATACAGGGGCCGTAATAGAGGTTTTCTGCCTTGAGCCTGATGATCCTTCAGATTATGCTCAGGCATTCGCTTCCGTTGGAAGATGCCGCTGGAAGGCTGTTTTGGGCAATGCAAAACGTTGGAAATCAGGGAAATTATCTCATATTTCTTCGCAATTGGTTGAAAGCTTTGATCTGAAGGCGGAACTTATAGAGAAGGGAGAAACCATGTCAAACATAGTGGAGTTCACCTGGAGTGGCAATATGACATTTTCGGAGATTCTAGACGTATGCGGTCGCATACCTATTCCACCATACTTGAACAGGGAGAGTGAGGAGTCGGATGTGGAGAGATATCAGACAATGTATGCCAAAATCAGAGGCTCTGTGGCGGCTCCTACTGCAGGTTTGCATTTTACTGAAATAGAATTACAAAATATTAAAAATAAAGGTATTGAGTGCGCAAATGTATGTCTTCATGTTGGAGCCGGCACCTTCATTCCGGTAAAGAGTGAATTCATCTCAGGGCATAAGATGCATACCGAACCCTTTTCTATTACCATTGAATTTATTGAGAGGCTCCTGGAGGCTAAAAGAGCGGGAAAAAAGGTGATTGCTGTTGGAACAACCTCCACAAGAACCCTGGAATCGCTCTATTATATTGGTATTCACTGTATTAAGAGTGGCGTTCCAAGTGCTGTTGAACAGTGGGAACCCTATTCTGGAAATAGATTGTCAGAGAGTGAAAAAATGGCTGGCAGTGAGGGTAAATCCGCTTCTGCTAGTGAAGATGAAAGGCGGGAAATTACATCAGTACAATCACTTGAGGCAATATGCAACTATATGATTAGCAATAATCTAACTACGCTAATTGCAAGAACTGGGATTATTATTGTTCCCGGGTATGAATACAAGATGGTAGATATTCTTGTAACCAATTTTCACCAGCCTCAGAGTACGCTTCTTTTGCTTATTTCGGCCTTTGTGGGCGAGGAGAACTGGAGGGGTATTTATGACTATGCCCTTAAGAATGATTTCCGTTTTCTGAGCTATGGCGACAGCTCTTTACTCTTTGGCTAGAACGGGATTTGAGTAGATTTTCAGGAAGATATCCTCAAGTTCTGCCGGATTGAACTCAATTGCCTCACCTCCATCTGGCTTATAAGCCTCCAGACGCTCTTTCATCATGAGTTTGGAGAGCCCCTTCTGCATATATTCAATGAATTTTGAGGCTTCCTCTTTTGAATATTTATTTGCGTACTTATTTGTTTTATTAACAATATCATACGCAATATAGTTTGTCTTATGCAGCCTGTAGTTGGAAATGATTTTGGAGTCTATTGCGGCAGCCAGAGTCTGGAATCTTTCGTTCTTGTCCATCTTTGCAGCAGATGAAATTTCCTCAATGCTCATAGGGGTGTTGAACTGTATGTGAATGTCTCCCTTGTACTGCCTGATTCCTGTAAGTATGCTTATGAAATCCTCATCCTTGCCTTTTACGTACTTCTGCCTCTGTTTTATGTATGTTTCGGCGCTCTTGAAGAAGTCACAGGACTCATACTCGTATGAGATTGATACCGGCATTATGTTGAGCTCCGCAAAATCGTTCAAAAAGTCATCTTTCCCAGACATCTGCAGCATCTTCAGAAGCCCCTGCTCGGTAAGATCGAGACCGTCTTTGGTTCTTCCGTTGCGCTGTGCAATCCAAACTGAACTTTTTCCGCTTGTGATGCTCTCTCTCATATAGCCGCTGAGCATCATTGAGGCGCTGTAAAGTTCTCTTGGAGATATATTCTTCCTTAAGACCTTGATCATCTTGTTTGACCTGCCTAAATCCTCTATAAAAGGAGAGGAGAGAAGATTGTCCCCTGCCGCCATTTCCGTTGTTTGAATACCGTTTTTGAAGAGAATGGCCTGTATTATGGCAGAATCCAGTACAATGTCCCTATGGTTGCTCATAAGCAGGTATTTCCTTCCTGGAGTGAAGTTCTCCAACCCTCCGAATGTAAGTTTGCCGGCACTCATCTCCAGTACTCTGAAAACTGCTGAACACATGATTCTCTCCTGGAATTCATTTGTGTTCCTGCATGAAAGCGCCATCTCTCTGAAGTAAGAGAGCGGTTTGTCCGGATATAAATAGTTGGAAACGGCATCAAAGGCTGGGTCAGAGGCTATTCTTGCCATTGCCTGCGGAATCTGCTCGTCTGAATAGGGTTTTATATCGTTATACTTCTCTTCTGTCATAGCGCGGCAAAGGTACGAAAGATATGGGGAAAAAGAAAATTAGGGGGAAAAACCGTAGTTTCTCCCCCAATGTGCTTTGCAATTTTCAAGTTATTGCGAAAAGTACTTTATCTGGTTATTTTCTGTAATCGTAGAATCCTACACCAGTCTTTCTTCCAAGAAGACCAGCCCTTACCATCTTGCGGAGAAGTGGATGTGGACGGTACTTGCTGTCGCCGAACTCGTTGTAGAGAACCTCCATAATTGCAAGGCAAACGTCAAGACCAATAAGGTCACCGAGTGCGAGAGGCCCCATTGGGTGGTTTGCACCAAGCTTCATAGCCTCATCAATCTCCTCAGCGGTTGCAACACCGTCTGCAAGTATGCCAATACCCTCATTTACAAGTGGAATAAGAATTCTGTTTACAACGAAACCAGGAGCCTCGTTAACGCTTACAGGGGTCTTGCCAATCTCCTTTGCAATTTCAACAGTCTTCTGGTGAACCTCAGGGGATGTGAGCTGGCCTTTTATAACCTCTACGAGTTTCATCATTGGAACTGGGTTGAAGAAGTGCATTCCAATAACGTTCTGAGGTCTTGTTGTGAATGAAGCAACCTCGGTAATAGAGAGTGAAGAGGTGTTTGTAGCAAGAATTGCCTCAGGTTTGCATATCTTGTCAAGGGTCTGGAAAATATCTTTCTTTATTGCCATATCCTCAGCAATAACCTCAATTACGAGATCAGCCTTGTCAAGTTTCTCATACTCCATTACATCTGTGATTCTGGCTACAATGGCGTCCATCTGAGCCTGCTCCATCTTGCCCTTCTCAACCATCTTTGAAAGGCTCTTCTCAATGCTCTTGTGGGCCTTTGCCAAAGAAGCCTCTGAACGGCCTTTGAGAATAACATCGTGGCCTGCCTGAGCAAAAGCCTGGGCAATACCGTTGCCCATAGTGCCTGTACCTACTACTGCTACTTGCATAATTATTTGATTTTAAAAAGTTTATATAAAAATGTTATCTGTTTTTAAACTGAGGAGCGCGTTTCTCAAGGAAAGCACCCATTCCCTCCTTCTGGTCCTCTGTAGCAAAGCATAGACCGAAAAGGTTGGCTTCAATTGCAATGGCGCTGTCGATATCTGTCTGAAGGCCTTTGTTTATTGCCTCCTTTGAGTATTTGACCGCTACAACGGCCTTTGAAGCAATTTTCTCTGCCATTGCCATAGCTGTATCCATAAGCTCTTCAGGTTCAACAACCTGATTTACAAGACCGATTCTGAGCGCCTCCTGGGCATTGATGATGTCAGCTGTGTAGATGAGTTCCTTTGCCTTGCCTACTCCAACTATTCTTGGAAGTCTCTGTGTGCCGCTGAAGCCAGGAGTGATTCCCAATCCAACCTCAGGCTGGCCGAATTTAGCCTTCGAAGAGGCGATTCTTATGTCGCAGCACATGCTGAGTTCGCAACCTCCGCCAAGAGCGAATCCATTTACGGCGGCAATAACAGGTTTTGCCATGAGTTCTATTTTTCTGAAGACTGATGCTCCGAATTCTCCGAATGCCTTTCCTTCAGATGCATTGAGTTTGCTCATCTGTGAAATGTCTGCACCTGCTACAAATGCTTTGCCCTCTCCGGTGAGAATGACAACCTTTATGGAATTGTCAGCTGCAACCTGGTCAAAAATGGCGTTGAGTTCGCCGAGAACCTCTGAATTGAGAGCATTCAGCGCTTGCGGATAGTTGATCTTGACAATACCTACGCTTCCTTTCTGCTCAAAAATAATCTTTGTAAAATCCATATCGAAATTGTTTTGTACCGCGTTAGCGAATTGTTTCACTATTGCAGTGGAAAGTTGTTATTCATTTTTTTACAAAATGCAAATTTATCAAAATGTTTTGAATAAGTCATCAAAAAAAATCCAATTATTCTTCCTATCTTCGTTGTTAATATATAACGCAAAAAGTAACGGGTTTGTTATTTGATGTGGTATATATATTATGTATTTTTGCACGATTTGAGTGCAAAAAGTGCATATTTTGCGCTGTATTGGTTGATTTTATCTGATTTAAACAATTTTTATAATGGACAAAAGAATTTCTTTGCAGGATGCCATTGCTAAAGTAAAGGATGGCATGACAGTTATGGTTGGCGGTTTTCTTGCTGCCGGCAGTCCTATTACCATTTTGGATGCTCTTGCTAAGAGCGGAGTAAAAGATTTGACTCTTATCTGCAATGACACAGCTTATCCTGAGGTTGCTCACGGTCAGCTCATCACCAACAAGCAGGTTAAGAAGCTCATTGTTTCACATGTTGGTACAAACCCTAACACAGGAGCTTTGATGAACAGCGGTGAAATGGAGGTTGAGTTCTCTCCACAGGGTACTTTGGCTGAGAGAGTCAGAGCTGCAGGTTGTGGCCTTGGCGGTGTTCTCACCACTACCGGTCTTGGAACAATTGTTGCCGAAGGAAAGGAGACAGTTAAGGTTGATGGTAAGGAGTATCTTCTTGAGAAGCCTCTCCATGCTGACGTAGCTCTTATTGGCGCAACACTTGCTGATGAGATAGGTAACCTCGTTTATGTTGGAACCACAAAGAACTTCAACCCTCTTATGGCTTCTGCTGCTGATCTTGTAATTGCAGAGGCTGAGAAGATTGTAAAGGTAGGTGAGATTGCTCCTGAGGCAGTTCATACTCCTGCAATATTCGTAGATTTCCTTGTAGAGGGTCAGGCTTCAACAACTAAAAGATAATTTATAAACAATTTTAATTTTACTATACAATTATGGCTATTAAATCTTTGATTAGAGTTAGAATGAGCTGCCACGATGCTCATTACGGTGGAAATTTGGTTGACGGTGCTCACATGCTCAATCTTTTTGGTGATGTTGCAACAGAGCTTCTTATCATCAACGATGGTGACGAGGGTCTTTTCAAGGCATATGACAATGTTGAGTTCATTGCTCCTGTATATGCAGGTGACTATATTGAGGCTACAGGTGAGATTGTATCAACTGGTAATTCTTCAAGAAAGATGATCTTTGAGGCAAAGAAGGTTATTGCTCCAAGACCTGACATATCTGATTCAGCTGCAGACGTACTTGCAGAGCCAGTAGTAGTATGCAGGGCAAGCGGTACATGCGTTGTTCCTGTAAAGTGCCAGAGAAACAAAAAATAGTCTGATATGGAGAAACTGATTATCACAGCCGCTATTTGCGGTGCTGAGGTAACCAAAGAGCAGAACCCTGCAGTTCCTTATACAGTTGCCGAGATTGCAGCTGAGGCTAAGGCAGCATACGATGCAGGTGCGGCAATAGTTCATCTTCATGTTAGATATGACGATGGCAAACCTACCCAGAACCATGCTCGTTTCCAGGAGTGTGAGGAGGCAATATACAAGCTTTGTCCGGATGTAATCCTCATTCCTTCAACAGGTGGTGCGGTTGGTATGACCCCGGATGAGCGTCTTGACTCAACCAACACCAATCCTATTCCTGAAATGGCAACTTTGGATTGCGGTACCTGCAACTTTGGTGATGAGATTTTTGACAACACCATGCCTATGATGCGCGTATTTGGAAAGCGCATGATGGAAAAGGGCATCAAGCCTGAGTACGAGTGCTTCGAGATGGGTCACCTTGACACCATTCTTACAATGGCTCGCAAAGGCGAGGTTCCAGGTGCTCCTATGCAGTTCAACTTCGTTCTTGGTGTTCCAGGGTGTACTCCTGCAACTGTTGGCAACCTTCAGTGGCTTGTAAACAACATTCCTGCAGGTTCTACATGGACCGCTACAGGAATTGGCAGAAACGCATTCACTCTTGCAGCTCCTGCAATTGCAATGGGCGGTAACGTAAGAGTAGGTTTTGAGGACAACCTCTATCTTGAGAGGGGTGTACTTGCAAAATCAAATGGTGAGCTTGTTGCCAAAGTTGTAAAGATTGCCAAAGAGATGGGCAGAGGTATTGCTACACCGGCTGAGGCAAGAGCAATTCTTTCACTTAAGAAATAATTGATGGGGACTCCTTACGGGGTCTCCATTTTCATAGATGAACAAATAACAAATAAAGTATAAAGTATTATGCAGAAACACGGAAACAAATTCGGAACACACCGCGTAATTGAGCCAGTTGGTGTTCTTCCACAGCCAGCCAACAAGGTTGACAACAATATGGATGAAATCTACGATAACGAGATTCTCATTGATGTTCAGACTCTTAACATTGACTCTGCTTCTTTCACCGATATCATGAACTATGCTAAGGCACAGGCAGGTGAGGGTGCAAGCGAGGAGAAGATCATGGCAGAGGTAAAGAAGGAGATTCTTTACAATGTTGAGCTTCAGGGCAAGCATCGTAACCGTAGAACAGGTTCTGGCGGTATGCTTCTTGGTAAGATTGAGAAGATTGGTGATGCTCTTAAGGGTAAGGTTGATGTTAAGGAGGGTGACAGAATTGCTACACTCGTTTCTCTTTCACTTACTCCTCTCCGTATTGATGAGATTATGGAGATTCGTCCTGAGATTGATCAGGTTGACATTAAGGGTAAGGCTATTCTCTTCGAGAGCGGTATCTATGCTAAGATTCCTACAGATATGCCTGAGAAACTTGCACTCTCTGCTCTTGACGTTGCTGGTGCTCCTGCCCAGACAGCTAAGCTTTGCCAGTATGGCCAGAACGTAGTTATCTTCGGTGCTGGTGGAAAGAGCGGTATGCTCTGCTGCTATGAGGCTAAGAAGAGAGTAGGCGTTACAGGTAAGGTTATTGGTCTTGCAAACAGCCCTAAATCTACACAGCGTATCAAGGATCTTGGTTTCTGCGATGTTGTTGAGAGCGTTAAGGGTAAGACTCCAGCTGAGATTTATGAGTTGGTATATGGTCTTACCGGCGGCAAGATGGCTGACGTTACAATTAACTGCGTTAACGTTCCAGATCAGGAGATGACAGCTATTCTCTGCACAAAGGACGATGGCACCGTTTACTTCTTCTCAATGGCTACATCATTCACAAAGGCATCTTTGGGTGCTGAGGGTATTGGTGCTGACGTTAACATGATCATGGGTAACGGTTATACCAAGGGCCACGCAGAGTTCACACTCCAGGAGCTCAGAGAGAGCGAGAAACTCAGAAAAATTTTCGAAGAACTTTACGCATAATTCATTATGAACGAATCAAGAAGAAAAATCCTGTTCCCAAACGTTACCGACGAGCAGTGGAACGATTGGAAATGGCAGGTTAAAAACCGTATTGAGACTCTTGACGAGTTGAAAAAATACGTTAAGCTCACTCCGGAGGAGGAGGAGGGTGTAAAGAAATGCCTCTCTACCCTCAGAATGGCAATTACCCCATACTATGTTAGCTTGATTAACCCGGATGATCCTCACGATCCAGTAAGAAAGCAGTGCGTTCCTACAATCAACGAGACACATCAGGTTAAGGCTGACCTCCTTGACCCTCTTCACGAGGATGAGGATTCACCAGTACCAGGACTTACACACAGATATCCAGACAGAGTACTCCTTCTTATTACAGATATGTGCTCAATGTACTGCCGTCACTGCACCAGAAGAAGATTCGCTGGTCAGAAAGATGGTGATACAGCAGCATCTAACATCGATAAGGCTATTGAGTATATAAGAAACACTCCACAGGTTCGTGACGTGCTCCTTTCAGGTGGTGATGCTCTTATGGTATCAGACGAGCGCCTCGAGTCAATTATTTCACGTATCAGGGCTATCCCTCACGTAGAGATAATCAGAATCGGTTCAAGAACTCCTGTTGTATGTCCTCAGAGAATTACAGAGGGTCTTGTAAACATGCTCAAGAAGTACCATCCAGTATGGTTGAACACACACTTCAACCATCCTAACGAGGTAACAGCAGAGTCTGCTGCAGCTTGCGCAAGATTGGCTGATGCAGGTGTTCCACTCGGAAACCAGTCAGTTCTTCTTCGTGGCGTAAACGATTGCGTATACGTAATGAAGAAACTTGTACACGAGCTCGTTAAGATGCGTGTAAGACCTTACTATATTTATCAGTGCGACCTTTCAATGGGTCTCGAGCACTTCAGAACTCCTGTTTCTAAGGGTATCGAGATTATTGAGGGTCTTAGGGGCCACACATCAGGCTATGCAGTTCCTACATTCGTAGTTGATGCTCCTGGTGGAGGTGGAAAGACTCCTGTAATGCCTAACTACGTTATTTCTCAGGCTCCTGGCAAGGTAGTTCTCAGAAACTTTGAGGGTGTTATTACAACATACACAGAGCCTTTGGACTACACCAACGAGTGCCATTGCAAGTGGTGCGAGGAGCAGAAGAAGAATGAGGAGGGTGTTGCAGCTCTTCTCGAGGACAAGGGCATGACAATTGAGCCTGCAGTTCTCAGCAGAAAGGAGCGCTCTAAGAACAGAAACAAATAGTTATACTACGGCAATGCCTGTGCAATCCTTCATTCCTCAGATATTGGAGTGCAACAGCCTCTCTATTGTGGGTCTGGAGAAGAACACGGGAAAAACCGAGTGCCTGAATTATATCCTTAAAAGGTTACCGCTGCAGAAAATGAAGGTGGCGGTAACCTCAATAGGGATAGATGGTGAAACGGTTGATCAGGTTACCAAAACAGCAAAACCTGAAATTACAATAGGTGAGGGGGTATATTTTTCAACCGCACACAGCTTTTACAAGAGCAAGAAGCTGTGGTCAGAGTTGGTTGATATAAGTGATGAGAGGAGTTCTTTGGGGGAAATTGTTACGGCAAAGGCGTTGTGCGAGGGAAAGGTGCTGCTTGCAGGCCCTTCGTCTGCCGCCTCACTCAGGCGATGGATGGAGCGCATGGACAGGTTCAATGTTGACCTGAAAATCATTGATGGCGCGCTTTCGAGACTTTCACTGGCCTCTCCGGCCGTAAGCCAGGCAATGGTTCTGGCAACTGGTGCTGCATACAGCATAAACATGCAGACACTTGTTCAGAGGACCAAGTTCATAGTTGACCTTGTTAATCTGGATTTGGTGGAAAAGAGGGCTCTGGATATGCTCTTTGACATTGAGACGGGTCTTTGGGGTATTGATGAGCAGTGGAATCTGCACTGCATCAACTCCGTTTCGTCAATTAACATTGATGAAAACGATATGAAGATTCTTGAGGGGTGCAGGTATATATATGTATCGGGTGCACTTACAGACAGGCTTCTCAATGTTATTAAGGATTCCAAGGGTATTGTGGGGAAGACATTGGTTGTGAGGGATTTTACAAAGTTCTTTGTAAATGCGCAGACATTTGCAATAATGCTTAGAAAGGGCGTTGAAGTGAAGGTGCTGCAAAAAAGCAGGCTCATTGCGGTCTGTGTGAATCCGGTTTCGCCGGCAGGTTATGTGCTGGATTCAGATATTTTGTGTGAAAAGATTCAGGAGGCCATAGGTTTTCCTGTATATGATATAGTAAAGAACGCTGATGCAGTTTAAGGATATAATAGAGAGTCCCAGTGGAATAGGACACATATTCAGGACATTGGAACTTCATACTTCACCTGGCAGAAAGGTGCTTATGAACTCTATGATGTTCACTGCCCAGCAGGATATTCTTCAGGAGCAGGCAAGGGTTGAGGAGTTTCGCGCCGCTCTTGTGAATGGGGTTGAAATTGAACATTTGAAGGGACTTCTGTGCAGTGTGAGAGATGTGTATGGTTCAATTGAGAGAATCGCTGACGCTTCAAGCGTTGATGATATAGAGTTGTTTGAAATAAAGGATTTGAGCTTCACTACCGGTCAGGTGGCACAGGCTCTTGGGAAAATGGGTATTGCTTCATTCCAGCTCCCTGATATGACAGGAATCATAAGCATTCTTGATCCGGAGGGGTTGAAACTGAGAAGCTTCTTCATTTATGATGCATATTCCAAGGAGCTTGCAAAACTCAGGGTGGAGATACGCAAGGGAGAGGAGGCAAATGGTTCAGAGAGGCATCTGGAGCTTATTGCTCAGGCTGATGAACTTGAGAACAAGATTCGTTTTGCGCTCTCGGCAAGGTTGAAGAATCTTGCTCCAAGAATGAAGAAGGCGCTTGATATGCTTGGTCATATTGATCTGGTGCTTGCCAAAGCGGAATTGATGAAGAGATTCAATTTGGTTATGCCTTCTTGTTCTGCCAATGGAATAACACGGTTGGGAGGTATGTTTCATCCACAGGTTGTGGAGAGTCTTGAAGCCAGAGGTGAGAAGTTTACACCTGTTGACATTGAGTTCGGCAGGGGGGTATCTCTTATTACAGGTGCCAATATGGGTGGAAAGACCGTTGTGCTGAAGATGATTGCTCTTTGCCAGCAGCTTTTCCAGTTCGGCTTTCCTGTTCCTGCAGCCAAGGCTTCAATTGCGGTTAAGAATGCAATATTCTTCTCAATTGGAGATGAGCAGGATATTACCAAGGGGCTTTCGTCTTTTGCATCCGAGATGCTATCAATTAACAGAGTAATAGAGCATCTTGAGAGTGAGGAGAAACTTATTGAGAAGGGAATGGGTGAAGGTTTGGCACTGAAGGCATCTGGAAATGGAACACTGGCTCTTATTGATGAGCCGGCGAGAACTACAAATCCTATTGAGGGAAAGGCGCTTGTGGAGTCACTTGTGAACCTTTTGGGCAGTTTCAACGTTGATGCGGTTCTTACAACGCACTACAATGTCAATTGCAACGCAAAGGCAAGATGGAGAGTGAGGGGGTTGAGCGAGGGCAGAATGGATTACAGATTGGTTCCTACAACATCATCGGACATTCCGCATGAGGCTGTTATGGTTGCAAGGAGTCTTAATATAAACGGGAGATGGATAGATGCGGCGGAAAAGATTCTTGAAAGCCGCAATGGTGCGGAGCGGTAAGGGGGGAGGAGAACTAACTATCGGCCCTGGTAGGAGAAGAGAAAAATTAAATTTAATAACATAACAAACATTTTAACATCAATTAATTTATGCAAAGTAAATTAGGATTGGATTTCAAAAAGGTTGAATATGCAAAGGGCGTTGCAGCAAACATCGCCGGTTCTGTTCAGTCTTTTGTTGAGGCCTATACAACAGTTGCAGTTGAGAGAACATTGTGCAGGCTTATGGGTATTGACGGCGTGGACGAGAATCAGGTTCCGCTTCCAAACGTGGTTGTTGACCACTTGAAAGATAAGGGTGTTCTTTCTGACGGTGTGCTCTTCTACATTGCAAATGCAATGATTGCTACCGGCAAGAATCCACAGGAGATTGCTGAAGCAGTTGCTGCAGGTTCTCTTGACCTTTCAAAGGTTTCTTGCACAGACGCTGCAAAACTCAACCAGATTATCAAACCTGTTGTAGATGGCAGCATTGCAAAGATCAGGGCAAGAAGAGAGCGCAGAGAGGGCTACCTCAAGACAATTGGTGAGGGAGCAAAACCATACCTTTATGTAATTGTTGCTACAGGTAACATTTATGAGGATGTTGTTCAGGCTGAGGCTGCTGCACGTCAGGGAGCTGATGTAATTGCAGTTATCAGGACAACCGGTCAGAGCCTTCTTGACTATGTTCCTTACGGTGCTACAACCGAAGGGTTCGGCGGTACATTCGCTACACAGGAGAACTTCAAGATTATGAGAAGCGCTCTTGACAAGGTAGGCGAGGAGCTTGGAAGATATATCAGACTCTGCAACTACTGCAGTGGTCTTTGTATGCCTGAGATTGCCATTATGGGTGCTTTCGAGGGTCTTGACGTTATGCTCAACGATGCTCTCTACGGTATCCTCTTCCGCGATATCAATATGCAGAGAACTCTTGTTGACCAGTACTTCTCAAGAATTATCAACGGTTTTGCAGGTGTCATAATTAACACAGGTGAGGACAACTACCTTACAACAGCCGACGCTTACGAGGAGGCTCACACAGTTCTCGCTTCTGACCTGATTAACGAGCAGCTTGCTCTTCTTGCTGGTTTGAAGGAGGAGCAGATGGGTCTTGGTCATGCATTCGAGATGGATCCTATGCTTGAAAACGGATTCCTCTATGAGCTTGCACAGGCACAGATGACCCGTGAGATATTCCCTAAGGCTACCCTCAAGTATATGCCTCCTACAAAGTTCATGACTGGAAACATCTTCAGAGGCCATATTCAGGATGCTCTCTTCAACATGATTGGTATCTGGACAAACCAGGGTATCCAGCTTCTCGGAATGCCAACCGAGGCTATTCATACTCCATTCATGTCAGACCGTTTCCTCTCAATTGAGAACGCTAAATATATCTTCAACAATATGAAGGCTCTTGGCGATGATGTTGAGTTCAAGGATAACGGTATCATCAAGAACAGAGCTAAGGAGGTTCTCAACAATGCAACCGCTCTCCTTGAGAAGATTGCAGGTGAGGGTTTGTTCAATGCTCTTGAGAAGGGTATGTTTGCTGATGTTAAACGTCCACGCAATGGTGGTAAGGGACTTTCAGGTGTATGCCAGAAGTCTGACAAGTATATGAATCCATTTATTAACCTATTGAAAGGAAACAGATAGTATGAGCGCAGGTTTGTATTCAACTCAAGCTAAGGATTTTGACAAGACGCTTGATTTAACAAAAGTTAAGCCTTATGGCGATACCATGAATGATGGTAAGATACAGTTTTCATTCACACTTCCTGTTCCTTGTGGTGCAGAGGCTTGCGAGGCTGCAAAGCTCCTTCTCAAGAAGATGGGAATTGAGAATCCTTCTGTAGTTTTCTACAAGGAGCTTACTCCTGGATTCACATTCTTCAACTGCTACGGCAGCTCTACACACACTGTAGATTTCACCAATATCTATGTTCCAAAGGTTGAGAGCAACACAATGGAGATGCCTGAAACAGATGAGTACATCAAGGAGCATATTGGCAGAAAACTTGTTATTGTAGGTGCAAGTACAGGTACAGATGCCCACACTGTAGGTATTGACGCAATTATGAACATGAAGGGTTACGCTGGTCACTATGGACTTGAGCGTTACGATATGATTGAGGCTTACAACCTTGGCAGCCAGGTTCCAAATGAGGAGTTCCTTGCAAAGGCCATTGAGCTCAAGGCTGACGCCATTCTTGTTTCGCAGACCGTTACCCAGAAGGATGTTCACATCAAGAACATGACAGAGCTTATTGAGCTTATGGAGGCTGAGGGTCTTCGTGACAAGATGATTGTTTGCTGCGGTGGTGCACGTGTTACACACGAGCTTGCAAAGGAGCTTGGCTTCGATGCTGGTTTTGGTATGAACACATATGCCGATGATGTTGCATCATTCATCTGCCAGGAGTATGTAAAGCGTCATAACAAATAGCATATATAGTTTTTAAATTTATTGATATGGATAAGAATCAGATTAAAGAGGTAATTGCCAAAAGGGCAGCTCTTGAAATTCACGATGGTGATGTAGTTAATTTGGGTATTGGATTACCTACACTTATTCCTAATTATTTGCCTGCTGGCATCAACGTTACTTTCCAGTCGGAGAACGGTATGATTGGTATGGGTCCTGCTCCTGAGGAGGGCAAGGAGGATCAGCACTTTGTAAACGCCGGAGGTGGATACATTACATATATGCCAGGTGCAATGACTTTTGATTCTGCAACTTCATTTGGTATCATCAGGGGCGGTCACGTAAACGTAACCCTTCTTGGTGCACTTGAGGTTGATGAAAAAGGTAACCTTGCAAACTGGATCATTCCTGGAAAGAAGGTTCCTGGAATGGGTGGCGCTATGGACCTCCTCGTTGGTGCAAAGAAGGTGATTCTTACTATGGAGCACACTGCAAAGGGTGCACCTAAGATTCTCAAGGAGTGCCATCTTCCACTTACAGCTGCAGGTCAGGTAAATATGATCATTACCGAGATGGGCGTAATGGAGATTACAAAAGAGGGTATTGTTCTCACTGAGATCAATCCTGAGTTCACTGTTGAGCAGGTTCAGGAGGCTACTGAGGCTAAGCTCATCATTTCAAAAGATCTTAAACCAATGGTTTTCTAGTAAACTACTAACTTTTTATATTTATTATGAATTTTGAATTAACAAAAACACAGCAGCTCTTCAAGCAGATGATCAGAGAATTTGCTGAGAAAGAGGTTAAACCTCTTGCTGCAGAAGTTGATGAACAAGAGAGATTCCCTATTGAGACCGTTCAGAAGATGGCCAAATTGGGTATTTTCGGTATTCCTATTCCTAAGCAGTACGGTGGTGCAGGTGGTGACCACATCATGTACACTATTGCAGTTGAGGAGCTTTCAAGAGTTTGCGCTACAACTGGCGTAATTGTTTCAGCTCATACTTCACTCTGCTGCGCACCTATTCTTGAGAATGGTACTGAGGAGCAGAAGATGAAATATCTTCCAAAACTCGCCAGCGGTGAGTGGATCGGCGCTTTCGGTCTTACAGAGCCTAACGCAGGTACAGATGCTTCTGCACAGCAGACAACAGCTGTTCTCGATGGTGACGAGTATGTTCTCAATGGAAGCAAGATCTTCATTACAAATGCTGGTTATGCTGATGTATATGTTGTTGCTACAATGACTGACAAGTCACAGGGTAACAAGGGTATCACCACATTCATTGTTGAGAAGGGTACTCCTGGTTTCTCAATTGGTAAGAAGGAGCAGAAGATGGGAATCCGTGGTTCTGCAACTTGCGAGCTTATTTTCGAGAACTGCAGAATTCCTAAAGAGAACCTCCTCGGTAAGATTGGCGGTGGCTTCAAGGTAGCTATGAAGACTCTTGACGGTGGTAGAATCGGTATTGCTTCACAGGCTCTTGGTATTGCTCAGGGCGCTATGGACGAGACTGTTAAGTACACCAAGGAGAGAAAGCAGTTCGGCAAGTCAATTGCTCAGTTCCAGAACACTGCATTCCAGATGGCAGAGCTCGAGACAAAGGTTCAGGCTTCAAGACTTCTCGTTCGTCAGGCAGCTTGGAAAGAGGGCCTCGGTCTTCCATTCTCAGCTGATGCTGCTATGGCTAAACTCTTTGCTGCACAGACAGCTATGGAGGTTACAACAAAGGCTGTACAGTTCCACGGCGGTTATGGTTACACCAGAGAGTATCCTGTTGAGAGAATGATGCGTGACGCTAAGATCACCGAGATCTACGAGGGTACTTCAGAGGTACAGAGAATGGTTATTTCAGCTAAACTTTTTAAATAGAAATTGAAGATTATGAATATAGTAGTTTGTATTAAACAGGTACCTGATACAACCGAGGTAAAGATCAACCCAGTTACCGGTACACTTATCAGAGACGGTGTTCCAAGCATTATTAACCCTGACGATAAGGGTGGCTTGGAGGTTGCACTCGAACTCAAAGACAAATATGGCGCACACGTAACAGTTATTACAATGGGTCTTCCACAGGCAGATGCAGTTCTTAGAGAGGCTTTTGCAATGGGTGTTGACAAGGCTATTCTTCTTACCGACCGCAAACTCGGTGGTGCTGATACCCTTGCTACTTCAAACGCTCTTGCAGGTGCACTCAAGGCTATGGACTTTGACCTTGTAATTACTGGCCGTCAGGCAATTGATGGTGATACCGCTCAGGTAGGACCACAGATTGCTGAGCACCTTGGACTCCCACAGGTTTCATACGTTATGGGACTTGACGTTAAGGGCGAAGGCAAATACATTGTTAAGAAAGAGACCGAAGAGGGTTACCAGACTCTTGAGGTTGAGGGCAAATGCGTTCTCACAACTCTTGCTTCTGCATTCAAACCAAGATATATGACCGTTGCAGGCATCGTTGATGCTTTTGACAAAGAGATTGAGGTTTGGGGCGCTGACAAGATTCAGGTAGAAGAGAGCAAGATTGGTAAGGCAGGTTCTCCAACCAGCGTATTCAAATCATTCACCAAGGAGCTTAAACCTGCAGGTGAGAAATTTGAGGTTGATCCAGAGCAGGCAGTTGAGCTGATTGTTGCTAAACTTAAAGAGAAACACATTATCTAACCATCTAAATTGTATTTGAAATGAATAAAGCAGATTATAAAAACGTATATGTATTTGCTGAGCAGAGAGATGGCGAGATTCAGCCTGTAGCTCTTGAGTTGCTTGGCAAGGCAAGAGAGCTTGCAGATGGCTATGGCGAGAAGCTCGTAGCTATTTTGGCTGGTTACAAAATTGCAGCTAAGGCTCAGACTCTTATTGCTTATGGTGCTGACGAGGTAGTTGTTCTTGACGCTCCAGAGCTTAAGGATTATATCACAGAGCAGTACGCTCAGGCAATTCATCAGGTAATTGAGGCCTTCAAACCAAGGATTGTCCTCTATGGTGCAACAACAATTGGTCGTGACCTTGCTCCAAGGCTTTCAGCTAGAGTAAACACAGGTCTTACAGCTGACTGTACAAAACTCGCTCTTGCAGAGGAGGATCAGGAGTTCCTTATGACCCGTCCTGCATTCGGCGGTAACATCATGGCTACCATCGTTATTAGAGAGCATCGTCCTCAGATGGCTACTGTTCGTCCAGGCGTTATGCAGAAACTTGCAAAGGACGAGAGCCGCAAGGGTAATGTTGTAACATTCGAGCCTAAGTTCGATTCAAGCAAGTTCAAAGTAAAACTTATTGAGAACGTTAAAGAGGCTAAGGATACAGTTGACATCACAGCTGCAAAGGTACTTGTATCTGGTGGTAGAGGTGTTGCAAACAAAGAGGGCTTCGACAAGCTTCAGAAGCTTGCTGACGTACTCGGCGGACAGGTTTCTTCTTCTAGAGCAATGGTTGACGCAGGTGTTATGCCTCACGACCGTCAGGTTGGTCAGACCGGTAAGACCGTTAGACCTGCCCTTTACCTTGCTTGCGGTATCTCAGGCGCTATTCAGCACCTTGCAGGTATGGAGGAGAGTGAGCTTATTGTTGCAATTAACAAGGACAAGTTCGCGCCTATCTTCAATGTTGCTGACCTCGGTATTGTAGGTGATCTTCATAAGATTGTTCCTATGCTTGCTGAGCGCATTGCAAAGGAGATTGAGAAATAATTTTCGTTTTTGCGTCATTTGACCGCAAAATCATACCCAACAAGGGCGATAGTTTTTCAACTATCGCTCTTTTTTTGTGGACTGTTGGCCAGACACGGGCTACCCGTGTCTGGCCAAGATGAGAGTTTATGTAGAATTATTTGTAACTTTATGTTCTAAATAGGATGATTATATGAGATACTTTCTTTTTACGGCTGCAATTGCGGCTTTGACATGCCTGAATGTGGTGGCTTACGCTCAGGACGATGTTGTTGCCAATATTATTGAATTGGGAAAAACCAATAACACTGTGATGCAGTTGGAGGATACGCTGGCCAATAGAATAGGGGGTAGGATTGTTGGGTCTGATGC
>DCHN01000089.1:0-248 GCA_002315995.1 Bacteroidales bacterium UBA1751
CTGTACTCGTACGGCTCGTATGCCAGTGATTCATATTCCAATGTCTCTTCCTCTCCACTTACTTCACAAGCTTTATCCACTACATTTCTATGTTCGGCAGCTTTATGCGCTTCATTGAAGCTTTCCATACCTGTAACATACTGCATCAGATATTTCCCGAAATCAAGTACAGACGTAATGGCAAAATCCTTGTTTTCTGAAGATGTGCTATGATTTTCAGAATTTGATGTGCCATGATTTTCAGAACT
>DCHN01000089.1:309-1094 GCA_002315995.1 Bacteroidales bacterium UBA1751
CTTGATGTGCCATGATTCTCGGAACCTGATGGACACCCTTTATTCAAATGTTCTGAAATGTTGGTTACTCTCTGCGAATTGCTTGCCACGCTTTTGCCTATGAACTTCTCCGGCCGGGCCTTGAGTGCTCCGCTCAAATCGGCCACATTGCTTGCAAACAGGAGCGTGCCGTGCTGGAGAACCCTGTTATGCCAGATGCACACGGCATTGCCTGAAAATTTGCGTCCGTCAATGAGAAGGTCGTTTCGTCCCTGAAGATATGCCGGAACTCCAATATTGTTCAATGCCTTAATAATTGGAGATGTGAACCGCTTGAACATCTCTGCAGGATTCTCGAATCTTGTTGTGCAGTTACCGTTTCTCTTTTCGTTCTCACTCTCACTCTGATTTTCATCACATCTTTTTTTGAGCTCGTTCCGTGTGTCATCACTTCTTTCGCTGGCAGAACATTCATCAGTGGCGTAACGTCTGGGTTCTATGAAAGTATAGTTGAGATTTCCTAAATCGTGGAAGACGGCGCCGCCGCCTGTAAGCCTGCGTACAACCTTAATGTTGTGCTCCTTTACAAACTGCGCATCAATTTCAGCCAGCGTATTCTGGTTGCACCCAACAATAATTGCGTTGTCGTTGCGCCACAACCTGAAGACCGGCTGCTTGAACTCTTTCAACAGGTACTCCTCGGCAGCCAGGTTCCAGTATGGGTCTGTGCCCTTATCAAATATGCAAAGCGTCTTCATCTTCAAGATTTATATTTCAATTTCCCAAAACGGCCACAAAACCACCCC
>DCHN01000089.1:1250-5016 GCA_002315995.1 Bacteroidales bacterium UBA1751
CCCCTTTTTGTGGCCAAATCTCCTCTCAACAGATCAACAAATATAGCAACCATACCTCCAGCATTGTTGCCAAAGCCACAAGAACAGTCATAATGGAGTGGGTGCGGTACCCCTGCTCAACCTTCATGCCTGTGAAGTTGGTCACTACCCAGAAATAACTGTCGTTGGCGTGCGAGAAGAGCAGGGATCCTGCTCCAATTGCCATAACAATAAGAGAGGCAGCCAGTGGTGTTGTGAATCCCATTATTGACATCAGTGAGTTGCTCTGCGAGAACATTCCCATTATTCCTGCCGTTGTAGTAATTGCTACCGTTGATGATCCTTGTGATGTCTTTAGCAGTGCGGCAATTATGAACGGGAAGAAGATGCCTGCGCCGGCAACTGCACTTACATTCTCCTTTACATATCCAACAAATCCGCTCTCAACAATAATCTGTCCGAGAATTCCTCCCGCCGCCGTAATGAAGATTATTGGACCGGCCGTTTTGAGTGTTGCATCCATTATTTCGCCCAACGTGGCGATAGCGTTTCTGCTGTATGTGCCGGTGCCGAAATCCTTGCTGTTGTTTTTGCCGTTGCCGGTACTGCTGTTGCCGGAACTGCTGTTGGTCTCTTTGCGTTTGAGTAGTGGCAGTGCGCATAAGAAGCCTGCCATGAGTGCAATGGTAGGTTTGCCAAGGAACAGGAGTATTTTGGTTCCTGCTTCAGTTACTGTGGCGACTCCAGCAGTGGCTCCAGCAGTGGCTCCGGCAGTAGCTCCAGCAGTGGCTACCGCAGCATTTGTGGTGGCCCCGGAAATTGTGAGAACGGAAGCAATGCCCATAAGCAGAATAGGAACAATGAGCGGCAGAATGCTTGCCCAAGCGCTCGGAAGTTTTTCCGCCAAAACTGATTCTCTGAACATTTCATCTGCACTTTTTTCACAGCTATTTTTTTCAGAGACACTTTTTTCACAGCTATTCTTCTCAGAGATACTTTTTCTGCAGTCATTTCCCTCGCAGTCACTGCTTTCACAGTCAAGCTTTCTGCAGTCATTTCTCTCACAGTTTCCCCCTTCCAGAAGGTTTGTATTCTCTTCCAATCTGATTTTCGGACCTATGTACTGGGCCCAGAAATAGCAGGCAGCCAGCGGGAATATGGAGCACAATGCTCCCATTCCAATTACCAGCAGCATATTGTCTTCAAGTCCGGTCATTCCTGCCGCTGCAATAGGCCCAGGGGTAGGAGGTATGAGCACATGGCTAATCAGCAGACCCCCCGCCAGACATACGGCCATAGAAACCGGACTCACACCACTACGTCTTGCCATGCTTTTGCGTATAGGATTCATAATAATGAATCCGCTGTCGCAGAAGACTGGAATGGAGAGAATCCACCCCAAAAGCAGCATAGCGAACTGTGGGTGAGCGCGTCCGGCGGCGCGTAGCACCATATCTGCAAGTTTTACTGCGCCACCGCTTTTTTCGAGTATCAGACCTATGGCAGTGCCAAAAATTATTACAAGACCTATGCTTGCGAAAATTGAGGAGAAGCCGCTTCCTATTACGCTGGGCAGCTTATCGAGCTGTATTCCGCAGGCAATGGCCAGCAGTATGCTCACTCCAATAAGCACAAGGAACGGGTGGAGTTTCCATCTGGCCCCCGCAACAATAATAAGCGCAATTGCTATTATAAAGTATACTAATATCATAATGCTTAATTTTTGTTCAGTTTGTCCTATAATGCAGTTGATGCTCTCCTAATCATTAGAGCAGCCCAGCCCGGCCTTTATTTTACGGGAGTGACATATTTTGCAACTTCGGCCTCAATGGCTTCACCGCGAAGGTCGTTTGCTACAATTGTTCCGTCAGGAGCGAAGAGCATTATGGAAGGTATTCCTTCAATTCCGTATAGGTCAGTTGGAATTCTCTGTGCATCAATAATCTGAGGCCAGTTCATTCCATGCTCTTCAATTCCCTTCAATGACTCCTCTCTCTTATCCCATACTGCCACGCTTAAAACAGTAAAATTCTCTCCACCAAATTTCTCATAAACAGCTTTCAGGTATGGAAGTTCGCCCCTGCATGGGCCGCACCACGATGCCCAGAAATCAACCACAACGTATTTGCCACAACCTACATAGTTCGAGAGGCTTGCCGGTGTTCCGTCAATGTTCCCGTTCTCAATGGTGAAATCTGCAAATGCCTTGCCTGCAGTAAAGTTGGCTTTTGCTTTGAGTTTGTTTATGCTTTTTGCAATGAGTTTGTGCTGCTGCATGGCCTCGGAAAGCACTCCTATTTCTTTCAGCTTCAGTTCGGTATTCTCAGAGTTTATTGAGAGAATGTAAAATCCCAATACACCCACCAAATCATTCGGATGGGAATCAATCAACTCGCATCCTGCCTTTTCCATGTGTGACACGAGAATATCAATACTCTTATCCAGTGCCTCTTTGGTGACGGTGGTATCATCTTGAATATATCTGTTATATACCTCCATTGCCTCTTTGTACTCCTGCGTGTTTATGGCTTTGCCAAAAATCTCCTCTATTGCATCGTTTAGCGGAGTACCTCCAATGGTTTCCTTGCCAAAGTCAAGTGTAATCTCACCTTTTTCAAGGATGAACCTTGAAAACTCGTTGCTCTCTTTGCTGAAGCTGATATATGCCACTTTTGCCGTATCAATTTCTCCTTTGAATACAAAAGAGCCGTTGGTAGTGCATACTGAGTCAAGGTTTCTCCTACCGGCAAGGTCATAGAGGTAAACCGTCATGCTGTCAACGCCTTCAGGCATCTCTACTATTCCATTAATGGTGTATCTGTTGCTGTTGCAGCTTACCAAGGCCAGTGTACTGCATATCACAGCTGCAATTGTCATTGAAAATCTCTGTTTCATATAATATCTTTTAAGTTTGTCTCTTTGTAATGTGCCTCAATTTGTATCCGAAGAGGTGAAAGAATACTCTATCGCAGTTTATTAAGAATAAAGTAGTTGCGCACGAAGGCAAAATAGAATGCCACACCGGCAAGGTTCATTATCCAGGCCGCCCAGAAAGCCGCGCCGTAACTGATGCTTTCGGCCAGGATGCCACCCACAACCACGCCAAGTCCCACTCCCAGATCCCAACTGGTGAGCAGCGTGGAGTTTGCCGTCCCGCGCTTGCTGTTGGGCGCCAGGTTTATGAACATTGTCTGCAGCGCCGGAAACATGTGGCCGTTACCCAGACCAACAACTATTGCGCAACCGTAGTACCCAATGGGGTTGTGCAGCGCAGCAAAGAGAAAATACCCAACCAGGCTGATAGCGAGTCCAACTGACGCGTTGTGAACCACTTTTCCTTCGCGCAGTGCCTTTCCGCCTTGAAGACGGGAGAGTATAAGACCTATTGAGAGAAGTGCAAAGAAGAGTCCTGCGCCCGCTGTGATTCCCAGCTCCTCTTTGCCATAAATGGCCAGATAGGTGGAGATGACTCCGTAAGAGAAGGCGCATGCCATCATTGTGATTCCAACGCACCACCCCTTCACAAGGAAGAATCGGTCCAGGGAGAGGAGGGCTGTATTTATTTCGTTCTTCATACTTGTCTTGAACTTGCCCGGCATCTCTATGGTTGCATTGATAATCAGGCCGAAGAGTGATACGATGAGCGCTATCCAGAAGAGGAGTGTGTAACTCTGTGTGATGCTGAACAGATATATGGCGCAGCTTGGTGCAATGGCGGTTGCAAGGTTGTTGCTCAGGCCGTAGTAGCCTATTCCTTCAGAGCGCCTTGACGATGGGAGTACATCTA
>DCHN01000060.1 GCA_002315995.1 Bacteroidales bacterium UBA1751
TTTTTGAAAATGAAATTTTTCAAAGAGTTGCAAAGGTACAACTTTTTCGCTATTGTAGAAACCTTTCCCGCAGTGTGGAGCGCATTCTGTCTGTTACGAACAACCTGTCCGATAGATACCTCTCCATTGAACCATACTCTTTCTCTATGTGGTCCAGCGCCAACTCGAAATATGCCGTATTGGCTCCAATGAAGGCCTTTGCTGTTTCAACTGCAAGGGCATCGCCGCCATTTTGTGCAACCCTTGCGCAAATGCACTCTATCTCCCCTTTATAAAAATCGTTGGAGATGTCGTAATCTTCTATTATTGTCTCCCTTGAAGCGCCCAGGGCCGCAAGTGTGAATGCCGAAATGAGTCCTGTTCTGTCTTTTCCCTGGCTGCAGTGCCAAAAAACCGCCCCATTGGAGAGCTTTGTCAAGCGTGTAAGGAAAACGGCTGTTTGAAGTTGGGTGTATTCATTGTCAACCATGGCAATGTATAAACCGCGCGCAAGCGCTTGGACATCACTATCGCCCGAGTGGGCAACAATATAGGGGCCAAGATTGCTGTAGGCGTGTTCGGGCAGGGCCATATCCTTTATTGCGTCGGTATCCTGGTCAATTGTGGGAAGCCAGATATAGGATGCGCTGCCTATAACGGGGTCGGGGGCCTGGCTAAGTTCCCGGTCGGTTCGAAGGTCATAGACCTCACATACCGAGAAGTGTTCATCCAGCTCTCTTATATCGAACTCTGTTGCCTTGTGCAGTGCACCGCCGCGAAGAAGCAGCCCCTCCTTCACGTGCGAATTGGCATCAGCGGGGAAACCGCCCAAATCGCGTGCATTGGGAACTCCTTCAAGCCCCAGACTATGCTCCTGAAATCTTTGCGAGAGTGTTGACATAGGGTGCTACTGATAATCGGCAAGTTCGTTAACGGCAAGGTCGGTCATCATATTCTTAATGGCCGATGCGTTGCGCGGACATATCATGAGCACATCTTTTGTATCAACAACCATATAGTCCTTAAGCCCGTTGATTGCAATGAGTTTTCCCGGTGTGCCGGTAGAGACTACGCAGCCACCAACCTCTTCAAGGAGCGACTTGTCGGCATGAATAAGGTTGCCATTTGCATCTTTGCTGCTCTGAGAATAGAGAGAGTGCCAGGTGCCAAGATCGCTCCAACCGAATTCCGCCTCAAAGAGACGTGATTTGGTGGTCTTCTCCATTACGCCGAAGTTAATTGAGACTCCGTTTATTGCCTCATATACCTCCTTTACAAAATGAGCCTCGTTAATTGTTCCGAACAGATGTGTGCCATCTTTGAACGAGTGGGCAACCTCCGGAATGAATTTCTCCATTTCAGCCGCTATTGTTTGAAGGTTCCAGACGTAAATGCCGCAGTTCCAGTAAAATTCGCCGCTCTCCATAAAGACCTTGGCAAGAGCTTCGTCAGGCTTTTCAGTAAATGTCTTGACCCCGTATGTGATATGACCCTCTATTGGCGTCTTCTCTTTAAGATTCACCTGAATGTATCCGTATGCAGTTTCAGGGCGGGTTGGTTTCACTCCAACAGTGAGAAGCTCATTATGGGCACCACTGTAGTCAAGTGCTGTTTGTATAATGCCCAGGAACCTCTGTTCATCAAGAATAAGATGGTCTGCCGGGGCAACTACCGCACAGGCATTCCTGTTCTGCATCAATATCTTATACGTGGCGTATGCTATGCAGGGAGCTGTGTTTCTTCTGTGAGGTTCAGCAATTATATTCTGCTCCTTGATATTGGGAATCTGCTCCTTTACCAGAGAGATATACTCCTGGGAGGTTACAATATAGATATTGCTGGTATAGATAATCTGCTCGAATCTTCTGTAGGTCTCCTGAAGGAATGAACGTCCGGTGCCTAATATATCCAAAAACTGCTTTGGTCTTGAATTTCTGGTAATGGGCCAGAAACGGCTGCCCATTCCTCCTGCCATAATAATACAGAATTGATCCTTGTTTTTCATCCTATAAAAATTTTCATGCTCGGTTTTCGTCCCCAAATATCAGCGCGTTACAGCATTGAACGCATCTTCAATAAATTCAACAAAATACGCACCACTCCTTTCAAAGTTAACCAAAACAATATCAAATAGTGCATTTTTATCAATTTTTTTTGACCTTAAAAAAGAATCTGCCGCACGCATGAGGTTCTGACGCTTCTGTGGGCCAACCTTGCTTCCAGGAGAGAAAAGCGCATTGTAACTGCTTTGATATTCAGCAACATTGGATTTAATGCGCTGTGCCGTGAAACAACTTTTCACCTCAACAAAATGAATGGCGCTGGTATCCTCCATTACAAGATCAACCTCCTTGTGCCCTATTCTCACATTGCGTCCAAGGAGAACCATATTTTTTGAGAGAAGAAACTGCAGGGCGCACTCCTCGCCCATAGCACCCTTACACAATGTACCACTATTTTTCATAGATAACCACACTTTATTGATAAAAAACACCCCCTCTGCATAAAGCAGGGAGGGTGTATTTAATCGTTCTTATAGAGCTGACAATTACTGTTTTTTCACTCTGAACGCAGCCTTTAGTAAAGATGCCTTTGCGCTCTCCATTACAACAGGCTTACCGTTGAATGTAGGAGTTGTGCTTGCAGAAATGCTCTCCTTTTCAACCTTCTTTGCAGATTCAACCTGCTGCTCCTCTGCAGGAACGAGTTTGAAGTCTGTGAAGTTATAAGCCTTTACGAATGAAGGACTGCTTGATGCTATCTGAAGCAACCAAATCAGGTTCATACCATATTTCTTGGCATCATTTGTAAGAACAGGAATAAGTGTTCCATCAATAAGACGTCTGAAGTTGAAGAGATTCATATACTCCATATAGAAAAGCGCTCCATCAGAAGGATATGCGTAGAGTTTGTAATTTGCATTTACCATGTCTCCAACAAAGCTTGGAATGAAGGTCAGCTCATCAGGAACAAACTTGAATGGACCATATTTACATAATCCAGATACCCAAAGTGTATCTTCCTCATTAACAATTTGCACATCAGGATTGTCTGAAGATTCGCCGTCACATGTATAGTTTCCTTCATACAACGAGAGGTCTTCCTCATTGCCAAGCTGCATGAACTGATCTGTGAAGTCAGCACCAAGCACATTGCCATCTTTGTCAACAATATCGTATGTAATTGTGTTAATAGCAAGCTCCTCGCCAACTTCAACGCTCTTAACAGCCATATATGCTTCAACGCCGGAGAGAACCTGTACTCCAAGATCCTGCATCTTATATGTATCAGGAAGAGCAAGTTTGCCCTTCATGTTAATGTTGAAGAAGATATCATAATCTTCTATAAGGTATGCTGGAACAGCATAAACAGTACCATACTTTTCAGCAAGTTTTTCAGCCTTTGAAGGGTCGGTAGCCTCGCCTTTGTAAATACTCTTGATATTGCTGTATTCAAATGCCGCATTAATGAAATATGTATCCTCAACGTATGGTGAGAAGGTGTAATCTCTCATGAAATCGTCACCCATATTTGAGTCATCAAGGTAGAGCTCTGTACCTTCACCATCCCAGAAATAGCCTGAAGTGTATGGCATTCCGGCCAAGTCAAAGTATATTATTGCAAATGAAATCTTGCCTGTAGAAGCATCATATTTTCCACCCACCTTATATGTAGCTGAAAATCCGCTGTAATCAGTTCCTGAGGTCACCATTCCATAGTTTGTTGTTTCACCCTGATAGGTCTCAATACACTCAATGTTGAGCGGCTGTCTCTTAACCTCTACAAAATCCTGATTGGTAGCATCAATCTCATAGTAAACATCTCCCTCAAGATCATAAAGTTCCATCTCTGTTCCTTGTGTGGTTGCAATGAACGGACATGTCTCAGACTTTGCAATATTCTTGATTCTGAATACGTTAGCATCTGTACGTTTTTCAACTGCAACAGGGTAAATAAGAGTCGTTGGATGATCTGAAGGACCACCGAAGAAAGCTGAGAAGAGACCATTGCAGAATATTGAACTTGTCTCCACCGGCTCCCAAGATGCAGGCTTGGCTCTACTTACTGAAATGGTGAAGAATGTGGTCTTGCCGGCAATTGCCTCTGCAGCCTTAACATCTGTGCCAGGAAGTGCTACTTTGAACTTGGTGTTTGCTCCCTGAGGAACACCTTTGATATGTGCAACAGGAGATTTTGAATTCTCACCAGTTGCGAATACAATAGGATCAACAGTAATAGTACCCTCTCCATCTACAGAGGTGGCGAAATTAACTGTAGCCTCGCCATTCGACGAAGCACGTGTAACTACAATAGTGCTGAGGGTGATATCACAGTCAGGCTCCTCTATTGCAAGGGCCTTGGTTACTGTGGTAGCTCCAGTAAGGCTGAAGCTTGCAGGATTATTGTCAGAATATTTTGCTCCTACATTATCCTTGCTGCAGGAAACTGCAAGAAAGAGCATGCAGAGCATTATTGCTGTTATGTTTATAAATTTCTTCATAATTCCTTATCTAATGTGTTAGTTTAAGGTTCAATTAAATTCCACTGTCAACAGGGTTCTGGTCTGTATTGATGTCCATATTGACATTAGCGTCAAACTCTGCCTGAGGTATTGTCATAACCCAGTCATAAGTTTCAGGATTGTTGCACTTGAGGCTTGCAAGAGGTGAAATACCCTCTTGTGGATGACCCATTGCAAGTGTTCTTACAAAGCCCTGTTTCAGACGCTTGATATCATATACACGACCATACTCACCCCAAAGCTCTATTCTTCTCTGAAGGATGATCTCCTCAAGAAGTGAACCGGTCTCGTCTGTTGTAAGAGCGCCCATTGCTGTACCGGTCTTTGAGCAGCTCCATGATTTGTTTCTCTCGGCCATAAGTTCACCAAGAGTTGCCTGAGCATCAGCATCCCTGCCGGCACGGCACTCAGCCTCAGCCTGAAGAAGAATCATCTCCTCACTCCTCATATAAATACGGTCGCAGATTGAATTAACGTAGTTTGAAGTGGTTTTGTCCTTACTTACGTCAAAGAGGAACTTCTCCTGAAGAAGAGCGAATCCGTCAACGCCAGCCTCATTCCACCATGCTCTGCGGGCATCGGTTCCGCCTATTCTATCGTACAACCAAGCGCTGCAGCACTTTGGAGCTGCCTTGCCATATCCACCCCAATAGTAGTCCATGTGAACCATGAACTGAGGGTTGGTGGTTGTCTGGTCCTGAATTGTGAGGAAGCCCCACATTACGCTTGTAAGAGATACGCTGTTGAATCCGTTGCAAACGTTGTCATACTTTATTACGGCATAATTTTTACGTGCCTCCTTGCAGAGTGTTGCAATTGCCTCCCACTCAGATGTAGTCTGTGCTGTATATGAAAGGATCCTTGCCATGATACCCATTGCTACATTCACATCAATGTGAGATTTGTCAGTCTGCGCGTGGGTTTCACCAAGCATATTAACAGCCTTAACGATATCCTCAGTTGCACGGGCGTAAACCTCCGCAACAGTTGCACGCGGTTGTCCCTGTGTTCCCGCAGCAGATGGCTCAGTATATATAG
>DCHN01000073.1:0-5682 GCA_002315995.1 Bacteroidales bacterium UBA1751
ACGTTCCGGCCAAAAAGGCTCTCCCTTCGGGGTGGGCTGCGGCTCTTCTGGTGGCCCTGTTTGTTTGGAAACAGGAGCCAGTCACTACTGCAGCATGGGCGCTTGACGGATTCCTAGAGGCAATTGGGACATTCGCCATTATTTTCGGAGCAATACTTATCATGAACACCATGAACCGTTCCGGGGCCATTGCATCTATACAGAAGATGTTCTATGGCATCAACCCTGACCGTCGCATTCAGGCTATTATAGTTGGCTTCGTGTTCGAAGCTTTCCTCGAGGGTGCAGCCGGATTCGGTACTCCGGCGGCGTTGGCAGCCCCACTGCTTATTAGCCTGGGCTTCCCGGCTCTGTGCGCCGCTATAATTACATTGATTTTCAATACCACCCCGGTGTCGTTCGGTGCCGTTGGAATCCCAACTAACATGGCTCTGACTGTTACTTCGCAGCTTGTGGATGATGCCGGAATAAGCCATGATGCCTTTGCTGCAGGACTCTGTAAATTCACTGCCATAGGCCACTCTGTATGCTGTGGCTTTGTGATATTTGCGGGAATCTTTGTGATGTGCAAGTTTTTCGGCAAGGAGAAGAGAGGATCAGATGCCTTCAAAGCATTGCCGTTCATTCTCTTCACAACCGCCGTTTTCGACACATTCTACCTCTGCTTGGCATCCATTTTCGGTCCGGAATTTCCATCATTGATAGGCTCAATAATGACCCTTGCAATAGTAATTCCTGCGGCGAAGAGGAATTTCCTCTGTCCAAAGGAGAATTGGGATTTTGAGAAGAGTGCTCAAGCCGCTGAAACCACGAAATCTGAGGCTGAGACTGAATCTGAGGCTGAATCTGCGACTCCTATACGGAAGGGTGCAATAAGCACTCTCCTTGCGTGGGCTCCATACATCATCATTGCAGTGCTGCTAGTTGCGTCAAGACTCAACCTTTTCTCTATGAAGACATTGCTTACAAGAGGATGGTTCCATGCCACCGTCACCGATATACTTGGTAAGGCAGGCGTGACCTGGAACTGGAATTTCGGGTGGTGTCCCGGCGTATTCCCACTTCTGTTTGTATGCATCCTGACATTCTTCCTATACAGGATGCCGACAAAGGAGGTGACGTTTGTGTTCCGTAATACTGTAAAACAGACTGCCGGTGCTGCCATTGCCCTCTGTTTCGGCGTCTCCACAGTGTTCATCTACCGCAATACCGGAATGAACGCCACCCTTACAGCAGATTCAATGCTTTATGCAATGGCCAATGGGCTGGCGCAACTTATGCATGGAGCATATATTGCCGTAGCCCCCGCCATAGGAGCTTTGGGGGCGTTCATGTCAGGGTCAAATACCGTATCCAACACCCTGTTCGCCGGCCTGCAGTTCCAGACTGCCCTTCTGGTAAATCTGAGCCCAATAGTAATTGTTGCACTTCAGAATATAGGTGCCGCCGCCGGCAACATGATTTGTGTCAACAATATAGTTGCAGTATGCGCAACCACGGGAGTAAGTGGTAGTGAAGGCCGTATCATAAGGACAAACATCACTCCTTGCATTGTCTATTGCCTCATTGCCGTCCTGATTCTCGCCCCGTTTGCCTAATAGTCAAAAAGAGTACAGACCGTGATTGTACTACCAATCACAGTCTGCCCACGAATGCCAATAATATCTAAGGCTACTGTTCTGTATCTTTAGGATGCTTTGCCTTCTCGAAGAACTCGTTCTGAAGCTGAAGGCCTACACTGTCTCTCTTGACACGATTTATCTTTTCTGCCAGGAACTTTGCATCTTCAAGAATGACATACTCTCCAAGTTCGGTGTTGGCAGCAGAAGGTTCTCCGGCAAAATGGTTCGGATAATTGGCATACCAGAAGATTGACGGACGCATCTTCTGCAGAGGAAGTCGGTTGAGAGCCTCTCCGCTCTGCGTTGCAGCCCTCTCTAACTTGACCAGGTCGGGGCGTGCAGCCATTACCTCCGATGTCTCCTCCTCTCCTGCGTGTTCTCCGCCATCTGTTTTGAGCATTTTTTCAATTTGGGCCTTCACCTCCGGCTTGCTTCCGAAAAGAGTTTCATAAACAATGTAGTCACGCTCTGAATTCAACTGGCTCTGGCAGAAGAGATTTACCAAAGCGTTGTTGCCGCCGTGCTGGCTGAAAAGAATAATCTTCTTGCAGCCGTTACGTGCCACCTCCGCACAAGTCTCCTCCAGCATCTTCAGGCAAAGCTCGGTTGAATATGCAACGGTGCCGGGCTGATGTTTGGCTTCGTTAATCTGTCCAACGTAGAATGTAGGGAAGACAATGGCATATTCCATCTCAGCTGCCATCTTTGCAATGTAATCGGCTACTATGCAATCTGTTGCGAGCGGAAGATGCGGGCCATGCTTTTCGAGCACTCCCATTGGAATTATGCATACGCCTCCAGATTTCTCAACGGCTTTTGCAAAATCAGGACCCGTAAGTTCACTCCAAAGTACAGGGAGTTTTTCATCCTGCGCATTGCAGCAAAAGCAGCTCAAAACAAAAGCTGCTACAAGAATCATTCGTTTCATACTTTTTATATCCAATTGAGTTTGTTCCCGAAATTAGTGAATTCAATGGAAAATCCAAAATAAAGAAAAGTTATATTTCGTAGATTTGCGGGATTTTACATTTTAATGAAACCGATTTCATTTTGGTGCAAAACCCACCTACGAGTGTAAAGTAATATGGAAAAGAAACAGGACTACACAGCTGCGATTATAGTAATGTTCACTCTATTCTTCATGATTGCCTTGGTGACCAATCTCGCCGGCTCCATGGGAGTAATTGTAACTAATCAATTCGGCGCATCCAAGGCTCTCAGCCAGCTCGGTACTTTTGCCACCTTCATTGCCTATGCATGCATGGGTATTCCGGCAGGTCTTATCCTCAGGCGTAAGGGCTACAAGTTCACGGCTCTTGCTGCGGTGGCCGTAGGAATCGTGGGGGTTGCAATCCAGTTCCTTTCAGGTTATGTTGAGAGTTTCGGAGTATATACCCTAGGCGCATTCGTTGCCGGCTTCTCAATGTGCATGCTCGACATCGTGGTCAATCCGATGCTCAACACCATAGGCGGTGGCGGAAGACGCGGCAACCAGCTCATCCAATTCGGAACCTGCTGCAACTCCATTGGAGGCACCATTACCCCCATTTTCGTAGGCTGGCTGGTGGGTAGTTCATTGGCAAATGCCACTGTTAAGATAGTTGCTCCGGTGATGATCATTGCCATGGCAATATTCGCCATAGCATTCGTAATCATCTTCTTCACCAAAATTCCTGAGCCTCATATGGAAACCGCTGAGGAGAAGGCTGCCCGCAAGTTAGGAAATGTTGCCAAAGACCCTCACGGCCCTATGTCCTTCAGACACTTCGTACTGGGAGCCATCTGTGTATTCTTCTATGCCGGCATTGAGTTGGGTATTCCTAACACAGCCAACGTTTACTTCTCCCAAAGCGCTCTCGGCCCAGCAATTACAGGTACTTTCATTGGTTTCTTCTGGGCTTGCATGCTAATAGGCCGTCTGGTCGGAGCGCCAATCAGCGGAAAAGTCTCCAGCAAGGCCTTGCTGGCATTTGCAGCCTCCATTGCAGCACTATTGATCCTTGCCGCAATGTTCATCCCTGAATCAGTTCAGATTACAATTGCAAAATACACCATTCCTGTAAGTCTAATGCTTATCGCTCTCAGCGGTCTCTTTACCTCAGTAATGTGGGGCACAATTTTCAACCTTTCTGCTGAAGGACTTGGTAAATATACAGCACAGGCATCCGGAATCTTCATGACTCTCGTATGCGGAGGCGGCATCATCCCTCTGCTTCAGGGTTGGATTGCTGAGCAAGTAGGATCTATTAACAGTTACTGGTTACAAGTTGCATCTCTCTCATTCCTCATTTTCTACGCCCTAGTAGGCTCCAAGAACGTCAACAAAGACATCCCTACCGAATAAAGTAGAACATCGTATTCTGATTTGCTATTTGCCGGGTGATTCCGACCATTTTCTCCCCCAAACCAATAATTATTATTTTGTCGGGAACATTTGGTCAACTTCGTATTGTGTGAGGTAAAGCAATCTTCGGATCTGGCCGTTGGAAGAGCGGTATTTAAAGTGGAGTTCTCTGGCTACGTCAAGCTTTTGGGCCGGTGTGAGTTGCTTTATATATGGGGTGTTGTATTTTGAATTCAGGGTCTTCTGGAGTTCTGAGAAGAGTTCATCATCTGTGAGGAATTCTCCATCATCCATTTCTGTAGCAAGGGTGGTATATGATTCTACGCTTTTGCTGACCATATTGAAATAATGGTGGGCATCACGGAACATCGACATCCCTAACTTTATGTTACAAAAGGAGGATGGGGCTATATGACCTTCTATCAATGAAAAGGCACCAGGAAGATTGTTCGTTGAGCTTTTCAGGAATGCCCGCAACTCGTTCTTGCCTAGGTCTTCAAGCCGTTGATGAATGGGGAAATCGTTGAAGTAATATCTCCCGGTGCCCCATTTATATGAAAACGGGGTGCTGTTGGAATCTATCACATATCCGTTTCTGTTTACGTACACTATCTCGTTGCGTACAGCCTTCAGGTCAACCAGCGGTTTCAGGCACATTTGAAATTGAGAGGGCATATTCATCGGCGTCTGGCTTCTAGTACTTAAGTATCTTGCCAAACGCCTTCGATACAGTGCAAAAAATTCTTCAAACTGCTCTTTCCGGCCTGAGATCACAACGTGGATGTGATTGCTCATTATTTCAAAGGCAATCACCACGATTCCATCCATTTCGAAAACACATCTCGCCATCAGATTCATCGCGAACAGATAATCTTCACGACAGAAGAGAATCATTGGCGTCGTTTTTCCAGGGGTATAAAGGTGCCACCAAGGACCAGATTTAACAAACGCTTCCTGACAACTTCTTTCATTTTCTCCAAAACTCTTTCTCATATCTTTCTCCAATTTGTATATCATTCTCTTTCAGGCCCGAAAACCGCCATTTCTGGCTTGGGAGCCGGTGGCGGGGACCTTCCAGGCCAAAAACCCGCCAAAACGGGCCTGAGAGCCAGCAACAAGAACCTTTCAGGCCCGGAACACACCATTTCTGGCCTGAGAGCCTTCCGCGCAACTGAACTTCTTGGCGCTTGAACTTCTTGGCGCTTGAACTTCTGCACCTACCCGACGCCGCAAATCCCAAACAAAAAAAGGCCACCCGCAAAGGGTAGCCTTTTAAATTCAGGACTCAAGTCCCATAATATGTCTCCCCCGCCTCAATCCAACTTCACAAAGATTAGTATAGTCTTTCTCTTCGCAGTGTTTTTAATTTAGTACTCCTCCTCATTAAAAAAGAAATCTTCTTTGCTTGGGTAATCGGGCCAGATTTCCTCAATGCTGTCATATGTCTCTCCGTCGTCCTCAAGATCCTCCAGGTTCTCAATTACCTCTAGAGGAGCGCCTGAACGTGTAGCGTAGTCAATCAATTCATCCTTGGTTGCAGGCCATGGAGCATCCTCAAGTTTAGATGCAAGTTCTAGTGTCCAATACATAGTGTAATTTTTTAATTTATAGACATTTAGATTCTATTCCCAAATTTTTGGGAGTGCAAAAGTATAACATTTTTTTGAATTGATTGTAATATATCGTACATATTTCAGCAAAAATTTTTGTTCAAAA
>DCHN01000073.1:5726-7599 GCA_002315995.1 Bacteroidales bacterium UBA1751
CATACAGGAAGCGGCAACTATATGCAAAGCGCCAGACCACCCATTGATGTCTCCTTGTAAGGACTTGGCAAATCATGCCCGGTCTGCTTCATAGTCTCAACAATGCTGTCGAAATTGACTATGTGCTTTCCATCACTCATAAGAGAGTAGAGACTCACATCCAGAGCCCTGAGCGCTGCAACCGCATTCCTCTCAATACAAGGAACCTGAACGAGCCCGCACACCGGATCGCAGGTAAGACCAAGGTTGTGCTCCATAGCCATCTCAGCAGAGCACTCTATTTGCTGTGGCGCACCGCCAAAAAGCTGGTTCACCGCAACGGCCGCCATTACGCAGGCACTGCCAACCTCTCCCTGACATCCCACCTCAGCACCGGAGATAGAGGCATTGCACTTTATTACATTACCAAAGAGCCCGGCCGTGGCAAGAGCCTTGAGTATATCCTTGTCGCTGAAGCCGTGATTCTGCTTGGAGTGATATAAAACAGCCGGCAATATTCCGCAGGAACCGCAAGTAGGAGCAGTAACAACCTTTCCTCCCCTGGCATTCTGCTCTGAAACGGCAAGCGCATAAGCCGATACCAGGGCGCGGCTCTGCAAAGACGCCTTGAGGCTGGAAGCCCTGACAAAATATTGCTTTGCCTTGCTTCTGAGCTTTATCTTGCCCGGAAGAACCGTATCGTTGTCAAGCCCCTCCAGAATTGACCTCTGCATCTGCTCCCACACACTCTGCAAATAGTCCCAGATATCACTCTGCTCATACCTCTGAACATACTCCCAGAAGTGTATACCCTCCTTCTCTATGAAGGTCCTGATTTCAGTCATCTTCTCAAGAGGATATACACTCTCCTTTTCAGATACCGCTTCCTCACCCTCCGAAAGGGAACCACCGCCAATGCTGTAAACCTTCCAGGAACTGGTTACACTCTCACCGGACATTGCCTCAAAGAGCATACCGTTAGTATGGAAAGCAGGTACAATATCAGCTCTCCAGACTATTTCCACCCTTTTGGGAGAAAGAGCATCAATTATTGTCCTGTCGGTAAGGTGGCCCTCACCTGTAGCTGCCAGACTGCCATAAAGCGTGACTCTGTACCACTGCGCATCAGGTGCCTTTCCCTTGAAGATTTCGGCAGCCTTATGCGGCCCCATGGTGTGGCTTGAAGATGGACCATACCCAATCTTATAAATCTCTTTAATACTCTCCATACCAATATATGTTAAAAATTGCACATCATATGCAAATATAACGATTTGAGAGACAAATAAAAAGAACAAGCGGGGCTTAAGGCAAACCCCAATAAAACAAAAGGCCCCCTGAACGGAGGCCTCTGGTTTATTACTGCCCGGCATAAACCGGAGTCAGTCAACCTTTATTTTACCTTAGAAAAATCTCCAACAGGATCATTTATATCAAATGTAAGTGACTTCACACTGCCACCCTCAGCCTTGAAGCTCAAATCGAAACGACCTGCACCAGGCACACGGAACTTGAAGTTGTTTCCATTCACGTGTGTAAGAGGAGAGTTTACAGCCTTGATGCTGAAATAAAGGGTATCGTTCTGCATATAAACCTTTGCAGGACCCCAAGCGTTGTTCTGTGTATACTCACCAACATATGACTTGAATGGAAGAGGTGCAAGTGTATCAACAGCCTCCTTCTCCTTTGGCTCACGCTCCTTGAAGAGATCCTCAAGATACTCCTTATAGTACTCATCATAGTTGGTAGGATGCTTCTCACCATAGTAGAGATCAATCAAATCACGTGCAATACCTGCCTGAGGATCACCTGTAGAACCATTGTTTGTAAGGAATACAAAACCAAGGTTAATCTCAGGAACGAATCCTACGAGGGTAGTATAACCATACGCAAG
>DCHN01000073.1:7748-9241 GCA_002315995.1 Bacteroidales bacterium UBA1751
TCTCGGTAATAACTGTATCACCCTCAAATACACCATGATTGAGGTGCATCATAAGCCAATGGGTCATATCCTCAGCGGTTGTTGTAACAGCAGCAGCAGGAGCAACTGCAGAGAGCCATGTGAAGCCCTCCTCACGGTCATCTCTTCTTGTAATCTCAATCTCGTTTGCACCCTCCTTCTTTGACATTCTGTAAGGATGTGCAAGTTTGCCGCTGTTGAAAAGCTCCTCATCCCAGTAAGCATACTTAACTGTTGTAGAGTTCTCCATCTTCAAAGGCTTGTAGATTCTCTCTGCAAGAGCATCCTCCCAGCACTTGCCGGTATATTTCTCAATAATCTGAGCAGCAACTGAATACATCTCGTTATTGTAAGCGTATGTGGTTCTGAAGCTGTATGTAGGATGAATTGCACCGAAGAGCTCAACAAGACCGTCACGGTCAAAACCGAAGAAAGGACAATCATCAAGAGCATACTCCTGGAAACCAGTTCTGTGGCACATGATATCCCTTACCTGGAAGTTATCTGTAGCCCAAGAATCATAAAGCTTGAAATCAGGAAGATAGCTCTTTACAGGAGCATCCCATTTTACATCTGGATACTCGTCAATAACGGTTGCAAGCAACGCACCTGTGAAAGCCTTTGATGTAGAAGCAAGAACGAACTTTGTCTGAGGAGTTACAGGAACAGCCTTATTCAAAGAGTCCTCAAGAACTGCGTTACCAAAGCCTTTAAGGAAAACTACCTCGCCATCCTTAACAACTGCAACAGCCATTCCAGGAACCTTCCACTCGTCAATTGCCCTCTGGCACATTGCATCAAGCTCGCTTGGAACCGATTTGTAATACTTCTCTTTTGGATCCTGGCAGCAGCCCACAACCATTGCAGAGGCAAGAACCAGCATCAGAAATGTTTTAAAATGTCTCATAAGTTTTTATTTAGGTTTGTTTTGATTTTCCACTTGCGATAGTATCACCTTCACGCCACCCCACATTTTACAACAGCTCCACCAGCGTCTCCAGATGAATTCCGTGCGAGCCCTTGATGAGAATGGTCCTGCCCTTGAGAGGCTCAGCCTTCAACCTCCCAGCAAGCTCCTGCGCATCCCTGAAGAGAGAGATGGCTGCACCCGCAGCAGGAGATCCACTATCGCCCGGGTGGGCAGAAACGGCAGCAGAAGACGGAGCAGAAGCGGCAGCAGTGGCAACGGCAGCAACATCAGCAGACGGAGCTGCACCGGCAAGAAGCACATCAGCGGCCTTGGCAAATTCGGCACCAACCAGATAGATCTCCTCCACATCCATTGCGCACGCCTGTTTGAGTATGTTCACATGCTCCGCAACGGAGTCAGCACCGAGTTCGCGCATATCGCCCAGAAGAAGCACCTTGCCGCTGAACTGCAGCTTTTCGAAGTTCTTCAGGCTCACGCCCATACTGCTCGGATTGGCATTGTACGCATCAATGATGAGGGTGTTGTTCTCCGTAACCTTGAGCTG
>DCHN01000073.1:9376-10780 GCA_002315995.1 Bacteroidales bacterium UBA1751
TGCGTTTCTATACGATATCTCTTAGCCCTGCTGTTCAAATCAGGACTTGGAACCGTCATTCTCAAATACGGGTTGCCCTCCTTGCGCAATATCTTGGCACAATTGTTCTTCACCCCGTATGGAATTATCTTGAGATCCCTCTTGCGGGCCATCTCAACCAGCAGAGGGTTGTCAACATTTACAAAGGCTATTTTATGATGGGCAACCAGATTGTCGTATAGTTCGCCCTTGGTGGCAATTATGGCCTCCTTGCTTCCGAATCCCTGAAGATGCGCCGTACCCACATTGGTTATGAGACCAAAACTTGGGCATACAAGCTCAACAAGAGTCCTTATTTCACCTGGAGCGCTGGCACCCATCTCAACAACCGCCACCTGGGTTGAAGAGTTGATTCTCAAAAGAGTATATGGCACCCCAATATGGTTGTTCAGGTTCCCCTCTGTGGCAACAACATTAAGTTCGGTTGAAAGAACCGTACTTATAAGCTCTTTGGTGGTAGTCTTGCCGTTTGTTCCGGTAAGCCCGATTACAGGAATCCTGTATTTGAGTCTGTTGAACCTTGCCAGCTGCTGCAGCGCAACAAGAGAGTCCTCAACCAACAGGATTTTATTGCCAAAACTCTTCACCGTTTCAGCCACTTCGCCGAACATCTCCTGCGAATCGACTACAGCCACCGCTGCACCCTTTTCCAGAGCGCTGAGAGCAAACTTGTTACCATCGAATGTCTCACCCTTCAAGGCAAAGAATATACACCCGGGCGTTATTTGTCTGGAATCAGTGCAAACTGCCGCACCAGCATTGAACATCTCCCAGAGACTCTCTATTATCTCTTCAAATTCCATCTTGTTATACTATTTACCTGTGGAGCCGAATCCGCCGGCACCCCTTCCGCTCTCCTCAAGATCTTCCACCCTGGCAACCTCAACCCACTCCACTCTCTCATGCTTTGCAACCACCATTTGCGCAATTCTCTCACCGGGATTTATTGTGAATACATGGTTCGATAGGTTTACAAGTATCACCTTTATTTCACCCCTGTAGTCTGCATCAACTGTTCCAGGCGCATTCAGGACCGAAATGCCGTGCTTTGCGGCAAGACCGCTTCTCGGGCGCACCTGTGCCTCATATCCCACCGGCAACTCAATGTAAAGACCGGTTGGAACCATTGCCCTCTCAAGAGGTGAAAGTGTCAAAGGTTCTGCAATGTCCGCCATAAGATCCATTCCGGCTGAGGCCTGCGTGGCGTATGCCGGAAGAGAGAACTGTGATTTGTTTACGATTTTCACCTTCATAAGAATAAATGTTTTTTCGTTTGTGATTTCTGCTCCAAGTCCAAAGCATCTTACATCAGCTTTCTACCGCGCACTCTTGCAAGAACGCCTGTCATTTTACCAGCTATAAGGC
>DCHN01000073.1:10802-13124 GCA_002315995.1 Bacteroidales bacterium UBA1751
AGCGCTATGCCGGCTGTTCCAATGAGAATTCTCCAGAGAAGAACCCAATCCCTGCCATGTGCAGCCTGGTCACCGGCACCTTCAACCACCTCCCTGAACTCACCGGTTGAGAGCGATGTACCGCAAAGAGCCTGTGCATAGTGGAAAACAACATATATGGCTATTCCCATAATGGCGTATGTTCCTATACGCTTCCAATTGTATGGTATCTTATAATGCTTATTGCCAAGCCATACGCTGAAGATAAGCATTGCAAGAGAACTTGCCACGTGCGCCCCTACCGATGCCCAATATGAGAAGTGCGGCATGAAGAGTACATTCACCACCGCCGTAACGGCAAGACCAAGCAGTGTAATTGTTATGGCATATTTTGTAAGTCCACTCAACTTGTACCACATGCTCACGTTGAAGAGCACCCCAATTGTCATATATGAGAAGAGCATGAACGGTATTGTGCCAATGGCGCTCCTGAAATCTTTTCCAAGGAAGAGGCCAATTACATCCATATAGAGAAGCACACCAAGGAAGATGAGCATGCAGAATGCCACAAAGTACTCAGTAACCTTGGCATAGAGCTCCTTTGACCCCTTGTCGGCAGCTCTGGCAAAGAAGAATGGCTCAGCCGCATAGCGGAACATCTGAATGAAGAGGTTCATTATTACGGCAAGTTTCACCGCTGCCTGATATACTCCCAAATCGGAGCGCCATACACTTCCCTCCGGTGCAAAGAATCGGAAAAGAATTCTGTCCAATGACTCGTTTATGGTTCCCGGAAGGGCAGCCACCATAAGCGGAAGTGAATATGCCAGCATAACTCCAAGCAGTTTTTTGTCCCACCTGATTTTGAAATGAAGAAAATCAGGTATAAAGAGGAGAGTGCAAAGCACGCAACTGAGGAATACTGCGAATATTATATACGAGAAATCCGGAGTGGCCGGAATGAAAATTTCCAGAAATGAACCCGGATGCGCCGCCATATACTTCGGAGCGGCAAAGAAGAGAATAAGATTGAAGCAGAATTCACTTACTATCTTAATGGTCTTGAAAATGGCAAACTTGAATGCCTTCTGCTGGTATCTCAACCTTGCAAAGAAAATTGCAGTAATGGAGTCAAGAGCCAGAATACCGCCAGTATATATCACCATTGCTCTGTAGCCGGCATACCCCATTGCGGCGGCTAAAGGAGAGGCAAATATCACTATCGCAGTAAAAAAGAGAAGAGAAACGACTCCAACGGCAATAAAGGAGACGCTGAATGGCGAGTGGTCATCGGCCCCCTCCTGCTTGCGGCTGTTGGCGAACTTGAAGCATCCTGTCTCCAAACCGAGCACGAACACCACCTGAAGCACCGCAATGTATGACATAACCTCGCTATAGGCTCCATACTCCTGGGTCGATAGGATTCTCGTGTAGAGAGGTACGAAGAAGAAGTTAATCATCCTCGCCAGAATGGTGCTCATTCCGTAAATCACAGTCTCCGAGGCGAGTTTCTTTATTGCAGATGCCATAATACCTTAATTAACCTACAAAAATAGTTAAAATGGCCTATATTTGTAATGGGAAACAAAGACTAAAAATATTTATATGAAAAAACTTATTCTTTTATCAACAATGGCTGCCCTACTCTTCTCCTGCGGTGGAAACAAACAGGCACAGGAGGAGCAGGAGACTGCTCCGGCAGTTGAGGAGCCAGCAAAAACAAAAGTGGAAATGGTAGCTGAACCTGTATTCAACATTGTAACCAGCATGGGTACAATAAAAGTAAAGCTTTATGAGGACACCCCTCTTCACAAAGAGAACTTCTGCAAACTTGTAGAGGAGAATTTCTTCAATGGAATCATGTTTCACAGGGTAATAAAGGGTTTCATGATTCAGGTTGGCGACCCTCTTACAAAGGACCCTGCAGCAGATCCTAAAACATATGGAACAGGCGGCCCCGGCTACACCATTCCTGCCGAGATTCTTCCTAACCACAGACATATCAAAGGCGCTCTCTGTGCTGCACGCAAAGGCGATACTGCAAACCCTGCAAGAGAGTCAAGCGGCTCACAGTTCTACATTGTTCAGGATGAGGCAGGCTGCGCTTCACTCGACGGTGACTACACCATTTTCGGCGAAACTCTTGAGGGATTTGATGTAATTGATGCAATTGCAAGCGTAGCAACCGACCAGAGAAACCGTCCTGCCGAGGATATCATCATTGAGAAGATTGAGCAGGTGCTCCCTGATGCACAGTAATAAGCAGCAGGAAATCCTGCAATTACAATATTTGGCACAGTAATTGAAAAATAACTTAACCGTAACCGTAAAGGTCAAAAGTTT
>DCHN01000073.1:13182-18751 GCA_002315995.1 Bacteroidales bacterium UBA1751
GAAAAATGGTTTTTCATAGGTTAAGTTAGGTTAAGATAAAAACCCTCGCCTTAATTGGCGGGGGTTTTATCTTTTATATATACACATGGTGCTATTCTGCCAGGCAGAAGTCAAGGGCCTCCTTAAGGGCCTGCCTGTCAAGGTGCTGGCCAATGAAGACAATCTTCTGCATACGGTCTCCATACTCAGGGTCCCAGTCGCGCTGCAGAATAGGTTCAGCGGCAATTTTCTCCCGGAGTTCCTCCTCAGGCATGGTAGCATACCACTGCCCTATCTCCTTGAGTGAGACCTGGCTGCCGGCCTGCTCGAACAGGTAGCACATATCCATCTGGTCCGCAAAGTAGCAGATACCCTTTGCCCTTATAATCTCCTTGGGCCACTTTCTGGCGAGGAAGCTGTCGAAGATGTTTATATCAAAAGGCTTCCTGTTAAAATAGACGTATGTTCCTATGCCATACTCCTCAACCTCGCCCTCACCATGGTGGTGGTGATGATGCTCGTGATGCTCCTCATGGTGGTGCTCCTCATGACCATCCTCCTCCGGAGCAGCCTCTTCAAGGGCATGAACCCAGGCAGCGGAGCCCGAGGTATAGTGATAATCGAACAAACCTGTATAGAGTATCGAATCAAGGTCAACCTCGCCCCAATCACACTCAATGATACGCGCCTTAGGTTGGAGCGTAACAATAATCTTCCTTATGGTCTCCAGCTCACTCTTTGAGACTTCGGATGCCTTGTTCAACAGAATGATGTTGCAGAACTCCACCTGCTGTATTACAAGATTCTCAATATCCTCCTCCGCTATCTTTCCTCCAAGAAGATTCTTCGCACAGCCGAACTCATCCCTCATTCTCAAAGCATCAACAACGGTAACAATACAGTCAAGCGAAGCCACCCCCTCTTTCATGAACTCCGGTCCCATTGAAGGAATCGAGCAAATAGTTCTTGCAATTGGTTCAGGTTCACAGATTCCACTCGCCTCAATTACAATGTAGTCGAACTTGCCCATTGATATGATGTCCCGTATCTGCTGAACCAGATCCATTTTCAATGTGCAACAGATACAGCCGTTCTGGAGCGCCACAAGGCTCTCATCCCTCTTCCCCACAACTCCACCTCTCTCTATAAGGGAGGCATCAATGTTCACCTCACCTATATCATTTACAATTACCGCAAATTTTACCCCCTTTTTGTTTGACAGTATCTTGTTTACCAATGTTGTCTTACCGCTGCCCAGATATCCGGTAAGCAACAGAACCGGTGTAACTCTCATAGCTCAAATCTTTTGAAAACAGGAAGCAAAAATATGAATTTTTTGGCGTACTTTTACCCCGCAAAACCGCCAAAGATTTCATCGGGTTGAAACAAGAGTAATAGAGACAAGAATGGAAACATACAACGACTACAACAGGGAGGAGCTCAGAAAGAGATGCCTTGATTTTCTTGACGCCCACAACATCCCCTACGAAATATACAACCACCCCCCACTCTTCACCATTGAAGAGGCCCTCTCATACTGGAAGGATATAAAGGATTGCGTTCACTGCAAGAACCTCTTCTTCCGTAACCACAAGGGCAACCGCCACTATTTGGTAAGCTTCGAGTGCCACAAGGAGCTTGACATACACTCCCTGGAGCACATGCTTCACCAAGGCAAACTCTCATTTGCATCTGAAGAGAGAATGATGCGCTGCCTCGGAGTTCATCCCGGCTCAGTGTGCGCATACGGCCTCATAAATGACATTGACCTCACGCAGGCCAACCCAAAGGAACTCTTCGAAAACGGCCACAGAGTGAAATACTACCTCGACGCCGATCTGCAGAAAGCGGAGAAGATAAGCTTCCACCCCTGTGAAAACTCCGCCAGCCTCGTGGTGAAGCGCGAAGATTTGATGCACTTCCTGGAAATATGGGGCGGAGAGGTTGAATGGCTCAATATATGACATTTGCACCAGTTTCCACTTGCGATAGAGCATTAATCTACTCTTTTACCGCGCGGTATGCCGGCAACTCCGCCGACCTGACCATGCACTCTCTCTTCTGCTGGGGCGAGACCTACCCCTCATTCTGGTGCCTTGAAGATGGCTTTCTCATTATACGCATCCACTTCCCGGAACCCGGAGGCATCTACTACTCCATACCAATGGGCAGCGGTGACTTGACTCCACAGCAACCGGATGAGAGCAGCACCTTCATTCCGCTGCCCTGCAGGGGAGATATTTGCCATCTGATTAAGAAGCTGAAGCAGGATGCACAAAGCCTTGGAGCAGAGCTGCGCTTCCTTGGTGGCAACGACCAGACGCGTGAAGCTGTACGCAAGACATTGCCGCACTATGGCCGCTACTACCTGCGCAGCAACTCCGATTACATTTACTCAAGGAGTGACCTCCAGAGCCTCAAAGGAAGAAAGTACCAGCCAAAGCGCAACCACCTCAACCATTTTCTGGCCAACTATGACTACATAGTAGAGCCCCTGACCAAAGAGCGCACCGCCGAGTGTCTCCAGATGCTGGAAGAGTGGGAGAATGAACACATTGCAAGAATAACAGCCCTGAGTAGCCAACCAGACAAAGTGAATGACTCTGCTTCTGAGTACCTGAAAGAGTTGGAACGCGAAAAGGTGTGCATCAAGAGAGCCTTTGGAAATTGGGACCAGCTCGGACTTAGAGGCATTGTTCTATATGCAAAAGAAAAGCGTTCGGAAGAAAGAGAGGGAACTGGCAACAAACTCGCGGCCTTCTGCTACGGCTCGGCAATAAATGAGAACACCTTCTGCACGCATATAGAGAAGGCGCTGGAGAGTGTCACAGGTTCATACGCAGCAATCAACCAGCTCTTTGCCAAATCATTGCCACCACAATTCACGTTCATCAACCGCGAAGACGACTTGGGCCACACAGGGCTCAGAACAGCAAAGGAGAGCTATCACCCGAGTGGGGTGGAGCATAAATTCATTATGGCGCCAATGAGCACGCAGATGCAGCAGATTCGCTCCCTCTGGCTCGAATGCTTCCCTGAAGAGCAGAGCGAAGATGCCGAGCAGTTCCTCTTCACACGCTTCAAGCCGGAAAAGATGCTCTGCCACAATGAGAATGGAAGAGTAGTGTCAATGCTGCACATTATAGAGTTCATCAATACGGTTCACGGCAATACGGTGTCAAACACCACCGGAAGCAGCGCAAAAAGCAACACGGAAGGCACTACGAAAAGCAGCATGGAAGCCGCCACGAAAAGCAGCGCAGAAAACAGTTACAAATATGCCTACATCTACGCTGTAGCCACCTCAAAAGAGTATAGAAAAAAGGGCATTGCAGGCGCTCTCATTGAGCAGGCAATAGATAAGTGCCGCAAGGAGGGATTCAACTTCGTATGCCTCATACCATCTGACAACCACCTGAGAGAGTGGTACAAGAAATACGGCTTCACCGTTTCTCGCCCTGTTTCATTCCATACTTCAGATGAGTATGATTTTGGAACAGGAGACGATTCGCGAAATGAAGCCGCTATTCTTCCCCTTTCAGGTGAATCACCTGAAGAAGAAACTACTCTTTATTTGTCTGATCCTCTGCCTTAGGCTGACTCTCTCCGTCGAATACCTTGATTACAACGCAACGGCTGAGTATATTGTCCTGGTAGAACATCAAGTCAACACCGCCCTTGTAATCCTTGACAAGCTGGTCAGGATTAACACCAAACCTCTTGGTAAGCACCTTGAATACCTCATTAACACGATTCTTTGAGAGCATAAGGTTGTGCTTAGGAGTTGCTGTTTGAACATCGGCATAACCGCATATTGAGAACTTGGTGTTAGGAGCCTCTCTAATTGCCTCAGCCACATGCTCAAGGTTAACGAGCTCCCTGTTGGTAATGTTCCACTTGTCAATCTTGAACTGAACGTGGTACCAGAGCTTTGAAGGATCCTTAATAACCTCCTTCTCAGCAATCTTCTGTTCCCTGAGCTGCTGATTCTCCTCCTGGCTCTTTGCCAAAGCTGCCTGGAGAACAACTATATTCTTCTGAGCCTCAGCATAACCTGTGTAGGTCTTGGTAGTCTCTCCTGAGTACTCCCACTTGTCGCGCTTGTTCTTGCTGCCGAAGTGATAAACACCACCAACTGTTATACCGCAGGTAACATCAAACGGTGTATTGTTCCTGATGTATGAGGTTGACTCCGGTTCTGTAGACCTTGACTCTCCGTCGAACGCATCTGAAACAATGCTGCCTCGCACGTTAAGCATAAGATCGAATTTGTTGCTGAGTCTGAATATGTTGAAGAAACCCATATTGAATGTTGCACCAACACGTGTCTGAACAGGGTCATTACCCAGAATCACACCACCACCGGCATAGAGTGAAAGATTATATGTTCTGTTAGGATTGAACCCTCCAAAAATGTTGTCCAAATCGAAGAGGGCAATGGCATATGGGTTGAAGGTGTGTCCCTCCTGCCAGTAAAGATCCTTTCCTTTATAGGTGCAGTGGTAATCATCAGTCTGGAATGCAGCTTTTATATCCTGACCCTGATAGAGTCCCTTGAACGGGCTGTATGTGAATCCAATACCAACACCAAAAGATGGAGAAACCCACTTATTCAAGTACAAATCCACAGCAGGAAATACAATGCGTTTGGTAAAGTTTGTTTTCCAGTCATTGTCTCCAATGTAGAGCTGAGGACCTATTGTTGCCGTTATTGTCCAGTTCTTCCATGAACCGCTGGCAAGAACGTCTCCGTTGTTATATTTGGTGGTGGCAATATAGTGTCCAACCTCGTCATCACCCTCCTTTACCTCTGTCCACTCCTTTGTATTTGTTGTTTTGACCTCCTGAGCCATAATGTCCGAAAAGAGCGGGCAAACAAGTAATAAAAGAACCAATAGTTTTTTCATAGCCTTCTCTATGCTAATAAGTTTATATGTAAATAATTACAAAAGTAAACAATTTTTTTATTTCTCCAACGCCCAGTGGGCAATGTCGCTTCTGTAGAAGAGGTTTTCGCATTTCACCTTTTTTATACCGCAATAGGCTTTCTCCCTTGCCTCCTCTATGGTTGGAGCTGATGCCACCACCATAAGGACGCGGCCGCCTGAAGTGATGAGAGTTTCGCCTTTGCGGGCAGTTCCCATATGAAGAACCTTTACCCCATCCTCCTCAAATGTAGGGAGAGCGGATATTTCTACCCCCTTTGAATAGCTCCCCGGATACCCCTTCGAAGCCATTACAACCCCAAGAGTGACCTCGTTCCTCCACTTGAGCTGAGGTTTTGCCGCTCCCTCGCCTGCAACTTCACCAGTAGAGGCAACGTAGTTGAAAATCTCGTATATGTCGCTCTCAAGAAGCGGAAGGACAACCTCGGTTTCAGGGTCGCCGAAACGCGCATTGAACTCAATTACCTTTATACCTTGCGGAGTCTTCATCAACCCTCCATAAAGCACTCCCGATAGTGGCATCCCCTCGCTGCACATTGCCACTGCAGCCCTGCAGAGAATGTTGGTGTATGCAAAATCGCTATCACCTGTGGAGATGAAAGGAAGGCCGGTATATGCCCCCATTCCGCCGGTATTCGGACCCT
>DCHN01000073.1:18920-31634 GCA_002315995.1 Bacteroidales bacterium UBA1751
CTTTGGCAGAACCGGAGCCGAAGGTGGAGTTGAGAAGCATATCGGAGAGGGCCGCCTTGGCCTCCTCAAGATTCTGAGCTATAACAACACCCTTGCCCGCAGCAAGTCCATCGTATTTGAGCACTGCCGGGAAAGGTCTGGATGAGACATATTCAAGAGCCTGGTCATAATTTGTGAAGCTTCTGTAACCCGCAGTAGGAATGTCATACTTTGCCATAAGCCTCTTGGCGAACTCCTTGCTGCTCTCAATCTGGGTTGCAGCTGCAGTGTGACCGAAAATCCTAAGTCCAGCCGCCCGGAAGGCATCAACAATTCCCTTTGCAAGAGCCGCCTCAGGGCCAACAACCGTAAGGTCAATTCTATGCTCAAGGGCAAACGCCTTCAGCCCCTCCACATCCGTATCCTTAACTGGAACGCACACAACGCCCGAGCCACCTACCACCGATGCGGCAATGCCAGCGTTTCCTGGCGCACAATATATTTCAGCCACCTGCAGCGATTTGCACAGCGCATCAACAATGGCGTGACATCTTCCACCGCCACCAACTACCAGAACTCTCTTGTCTCTCATACTGAATGTGTAATCTATTTTGAAAAGATTCCGGAGCATCTTTTATCTCCGGAACCGCTTTTTAGTGTTTGAAGTGCCTTACTCCTGTAAAGAGCATTGCAATTCCAAGCTCATTGGCCTTTGCAATACACTCCTGGTCACGAATGCTGCCACCCGGCTGAACTATTGCAGTTACACCATGCTTTGCTGCAAGAGCAACCGTATCATCAAATGGAAGGAAGCCGTCTGAAGCAAGAATAAGGCCTTGAGTGAATCCAGCCTCGTTGGCCTGCTTGAGGGCAATTTCTGCCGAACCTACACGGTTTGTCTGACCTGCACCAACACCCAATGTCCTTTTGTTCAGGACAATTGAAATGGCATTTGACTTCACATGCTTAACAATCTTCCAACCGAACTGGAGGTCTATCATCTGCTCAGCAGTAGGCTTTACCTTTGTAACGCACATTTCAGGGGTAAGAGTCTCAACGAAGGTATCCTGCTGCTGAACAAGCATTCCACCGGCAACACCAACATACTGTGTCACACTCTCGCCGCTGCGTCTCATATCAACCTTCATCACACGCAGATTCTTCTTTGTAGCAAGAATCTCCAGCGCCTCAGGAGTATAGTCAGGAGCAATTACAATCTCAAGGAAAATAGGCTTCATTCCAAGGGCAACCTCCTTTGTAACAGGACGGTTCACACCAACAATGCCGCCATAGATACTTACCTTATCGGCCTCGTAGGCACTCTGCCAAGCCTCCTCAATTGTATCACCAATTGCTGCACCGCAAGGGTTCATATGCTTGAGGGCAACACAGAAAGGCTCGTCAAAGTCCCTTAGAACTGAGAGTGCCGCATTTGCATCCTGAATATTGTTGTACGAGAGCTCCTTGCCCTGAATCTGCTCTGCAAAAGAGAGGGCGAAAGGAATCTTCTCCCCAACCTGCGAATAGAAGTTTGCACTCTGGTGAGGGTTCTCGCCATAACGGAGCGGCTGCTTTATGTCGTACTCCAGGAATAGCTTCTCAGGAAGTCCAGCCTGCTTTCTCATATATGTTGCAATGCAGCTATCGTACTGCGCCGTATGTGTATATGCCTTTGCACTCAGCTTCAATCTGGTCTCACGGGTAGTATTTCCATTAGCCTTAATCTCAGCAATTACAGTATCATAATCTGCAGGGTCGCAAACAATGGTTACATCCCTCCAGTTCTTTGCAGCGCTGCGAACCATTGAAGGACCTCCAATGTCAATGTTCTCAATGGCATCCTCCATTGTAACACCCTCCTTTGCAATTGTCTGACGGAAAGGATAGAGGTTCACGCATACAAGGTCAATTGTCTCAATCTCATTCTCCTTGAGGGTTGCCATATGCTCAGGAATATCCCTGCGGGCAAGAATACCTCCGTGAACCTTCGGATGAAGAGTCTTCACTCTGCCGTCACATATCTCAGGGAAGCCGGTGACTTCACTTATACCAATGGTCTTCACACCTTTGCTCTCAAGAAGCTTCTGTGTACCGCCTGTGGCAATTATCTCCCAGCCCATACCCTGAAGCTGCTGGACAAACTCCACAAGACCGCTTTTGTCGCTTACGCTAACTAATGCTCTCATATATTGTTGTTTGTTTTTTATTTCAATGATTATTTCACCGCACCTGTAAGCAGTTTCAGCACCGTATCTACATAAAGCTGATGCTCAATTACCTGCCCCAGCCTGTGAACCTCCGCCGCATCGGAACCTTCGTAGTCAAACGAACGCTGCGCTATGATCTTTCCACCGTCAAGCGCTGCATTCACCCAATGGATAGTGATACCAAACACCTTCACACCATACTCCACCGCATCCTCAACGGCATGCGCCCCCTTGAACGATGGAAGAAGCGAAGGATGGATGTTTATTATCTTTCCTTCATATCTTGAAAGAAGAGTGTCACCCACTATTCTCATATAACCGGCAAGGCATACAAGGTCAACCCCCCTCTCATCCATCATATCTGAAATCACCCCCTCGAACTCGCTCTTTGAGCCATAGCTCTTGGGAGAGAATACAAAGCTCTCGACACCGAAACGCTCTGCTCTGGCAATTACAGCCGCACCGGGCTTGTCGCACACCATAAGGACTATGCGCGCAACGCCCTTGAGCGCACCTGCCTCACAAGCCTGTGCAAGAGCCTCGAAGTTGGTACCACTTCCGCTGGCAAAAACCGCAATGTTTTTCATAAAATGGAAACGCCCTCCTTGTTGGTCACCTTTCCAATTACCGATGCCCTCTCACCACACTTCTCAAGTATGGAGATTACCTTTGGAGCATCCTTCTCATCTACAACGGCAATCATGCCAATGCCCATATTGAAGATGTTGAACATCTCCCTGTGAGGAACACCGCCCCACTTCTCAAGCATCCTGAATACAGGAAGAATCTCCCAGGTGCCCTCCTTTATTTCAAGGCCCTGGCCCTCGTGGAGAACCCTTGGTATATTCTCATCAAAACCACCGCCTGTAATATGGCAGATACCGTGAACATCCACATTGCGAATAACCTCAAGCATCTGCTTTACATATATCTTGGTTGGTGTAAGAAGAACCTCGCCAAGTTTGCGTCCTCCGAACTCCGCAATGGCATCATCATATTTCAATCCCGCATCTGCAACAATCTTGCGTACAAGAGAGAAGCCATTCGAGTGAACACCGCTTGATGCAACACCCACAAGCACATCACCAACCTTGACCTTGCTTCCGTCAATGAGCTTTGACTTCTCAACCACACCGGTGGTATATCCTGCAATATCATACTCACCATCTGAGTACATTCCAGGCATCTCTGCAGTTTCACCTCCAACGAGCGCGCATCCTGCCTGGCGGCACCCTTCGGCCACTCCAGCCACAATTGCCTCAACCTTCTGTGGAATATTGTGCCCGAGAGCAACATAATCGAGGAAAATCAGAGGCTCGGCACCCTGTGCAAGCACATCATTCACGCACATTGCAACAGCATCAATACCTATGGTATCGTGCTTGTCCATTGCAAAGGCAATTTTGAGTTTGGTACCTACGCCATCTGTACCGCTTACAAGAATAGGTTCCTTCACACCCAGTGAAGAGAGGTCGAACATGCCCCCGAAGGAGCCTATGTTGCCCATCATACCCTTGCGTGCAGTAGATGCTACATGCTGTTTGATTCTGCGTACAACCTCGTATCCTGCCTCGAGGTTCACGCCTGCGTTCTCATAACTTTGTGCCATTTTCAAATATATTAATCTTCGTCTTCTGTGTAAAGGGCTGTTGGATACTCGCCGGTGAAGCATGCCTGACATGGATCTGCACAGCCAAAACATGACTCACGTGTCGATTCAGGTGAAAGATACCCAAGAGAATCCGCTCCAATTGCCTTGCATGCCTGGTCAAGAGTTCTCTTTGAACAGAGAAGCTCCGCGCTCGTTGATGTATCAACACCGTAGAAGCAAGGATACTTCATCATTGGGCTTGCAATTCTCACGTGAACCTCCTTTGCACCCGCCTCCTTGAGAAGCTTTACAATCTTCAGCGATGTTGTACCACGAACAATGGAGTCATCAACAAGGGCAATCTTCTTCCCCTTTACAACACTTACAACAGGGCAGAGCTTCATCTTCACCCCAAGTTCACGCATCTCCTGCACCGGCTGAATGAAGGTTCTTCCAACATATTTATGCTTTATAAGTCCCATTTCGTATGGAATACCGCTCTCCTGGCTGTAACCCATAGCGGCGCTCAAACTGCTCTCTGGAACGCCAACTACAATGTCAGCATCTGCCGGACACTCCCTGTAGAGCCTGCGGCCCGCCTCCATACGGTACTTGTGCACGTTGCATCCGTCAATGTCACTATCGGGGCGTGCAAAATATATATACTCCATTGCACACATACGGCGTTTCTGGAAACGGCTGTACTGCCTGCTCCTGAGGCCTTTGTGGTCAATGGTAATAATCTCTCCCGGCTCAACGTCACGAATGAACTCAGCACCCATTATCTCAAATGCGCAGGACTCGCTCGCTACAACATAACCGTCTCCAAGCTTTCCCACAGCCAGAGGCTTTATACCATACTTGTCACGGCAGGCATAGAGCCTGTTCCTTGTCATAATTATGAAGGTGAAACCACCCTCCATCATATTGAGCGCCGAGTGTATGTTTCCAATACGGTCTTCATCGCTCTCTTTCTTAATGAGATGGGCAAGAATCTCGCTGTCGGTGAGGGTCTGGAAAATGTCACCGCGTTTCCAGAGCCAATCTGCAATTTGAGCGGAATTCACCAGATTGCCATCGCTGGCAATGGCAAAATCACCGGCCTTGTGGTGGAAGAAGAGAGGCCCCACATTGTCAATACCTCCCTTTGAAACATTGGCATAACGCACGGAACCCACTCCTATTGAGCCCTTCAGCGGCTCAATTGCGCCAGGATTGAAAACCTCATTCACCAGCCCCAGTCCACGATATCTGTGCTCGCAACCCTCCTGGTCAAACGTTACGATTCCCGCTCCCTCCTGGCCTCTGTGCTGAAGGTTGTGAAGTCCGTAAAAAATAACTGTTGAAGCGCCCTGCACTCCGTAAACACCAACTACTCCCATATTTCAAAATCTTAATTCAACGAACCGGAGAGTTTTGCATAAACCTCCCTGTATGATGCAACTACATCGCTCAAATCCTTGAGGAATCTCCTCTTGTCGAGAATGTTTCCTGTTTTCATATCGCAAAGGCGGCATGTATCAGGAGTAATCTCATCAGAAATAATAAGCTCCCCATTGTCAACTGCCCTTCCGAATTCGAGCTTCACATCAATCATATCAATTCCAGCCTTGGCAAAGACCTTGAGAAGAATATCGTTGGTCTGCCTTGCAACCTTGTATATCATATCCAACTCCTCCCTGTTAACAAGCCCGAGAAGAATTGCGTGGTGTCCGTTAATCATAGGGTCGCCCAGCTCCTCATTGTTGAAATGCATGTCAACAATAGGTTCTGAAGGAACAGTACCCTCAGGAATGCCAAGCCTCTGAACAAGAGAGCCGGCAATCTTATTGCGAACAATAAGTTCAAGAGGAATCACCTCAATTTTGCGGCAGAGCATCTCCTTCTCACCGGCCAACTCAATGAAATGAGTCTTTATACCATTTTCGTTGAGAATATTGAGAAGCATTGCAGAAATTCTGTTGTTGATTTCGCCCTTCCCCTTGAAAACCGCCTTCTTAATTGAGTTGTAGCCCATTGTCACATCCTTGAAATGGATGATGATTCTGCCGGGATCGTCGGTTGCAAAAACCCTCTTCTCCCTTCCGTTGAAAATTACATCTCTCTTTTCCATACGTTGCAACAGTTTATCTTTAACCTATTCTCACTCTTGAATTCCGCCTCTGAAATATCTCACTGCATTCTCAAAGAGCGGCTGAGCAAGGTTGCCGCTTATATTCTTGAAGTTGTTCTTCTCATACCTCTCGGTATGTCCCATCTTGCCAAGAATATGACCGTCAGGGCTCAAAATACCCTCAATGTCATAGTACGAACCATTAGGATTCTCCGCATAACGGAAAGCCACCTGACCCTTTGCAAAGAGCTCTTTGGCCAACTGCGGGTTAACCACGAACTTGCCCTCTCCGTGGCTTATTGCAATTGAGTGCTCCTCGCCGAGTTTCAGGCCGGCAAGCCAAGGTGAATGCTGCGATGATACAACGGTTGTAGTCATCTGGCTTATATGTCGGTTTATATCGTTGCGGAAAAGTGTAGGCGAATCTGCAGTTACACGTCCAAGATGTCCGTAAGGAAGCAGACCGCTCTTTACAAGAGCCTGGAATCCGTTGCAGATGCCAATAATAAGGCCGTCACGCTCCAAAAGCGCCTCAATTGCCGCAGCAACCTTGGCATTGTTTATAACAGCCGCTATGAACTTGCCGCTTCCATCGGGCTCATCTCCTGAAGAGAATCCACCGCAGAATGCAATTATATGGCTCTTTGATATCTCCTTTGCAAGCTGCTCAATTGACTCGAGCACATCCCTCTCCGTAAGATTTCTGAAGATGAATCTGTTAACAACGGCTCCCGCCTTGCGGAACGCCTTTGCAGTATCATAGTCGCAGTTGCTTCCAGGGAATACCGGCAGACACACAACCGGATGCTCAACAGCAGGGAAGCGGTACTTCATATTGCTGCAATCCAGCCCCGCCTCAGCCCCGGTATTTTCAATCTTTCCGCTAAAGTGAGGCTTCACGCTCACCGGATATATCTTTGAATATCTCCCGAGGTTGCTCTCATAGAGCTCCTTGCCGGAGATCTTCTCTCCGTTTATCTCAATAATGCCGTTGGAGGTAACCTTTCCTATCTCCACCGCATTCTCAAAGTCAAGGGCTCCGCAGCTCTCAACTACAAGGGAGCCGTAACTCATATTGAAGAGTAAACTATCGGCCAGGTTGGCAACAACGCCCATTCCATTTCCAAAGGACATCTTTGCAAGCGCCTCAGCAACTCCGCCGAAGCCCACTGCCCAAGCCGATACAATGTTGCCGCAGAGTATCTGGCTTCTGGTGTAGTTCCAGTTCCTCTTGAGCATATCGGTATCCGGCATATAGTTCTCAAGCGCCTTGTGGCTTATGAGATATATGCGGTTCCCGGCCTGCTTGAACTCAGGGGTTATGATATTGTCGGAACTCTCGGTTGTAATACCGAAAGCTATGAGTGTAGGAGGAACGTTAATATCCTCGAATGTACCGCTCATTGAATCCTTTCCTCCAATTGAAGGGAGCTCAAGCGCGGCCTGCATCTTCAGCGCACCAAGGAGGGCGCTAAGCGGTTTGCCCCAACTGTGCGGATTGCTTCCCATTCTCTCGAAGTACTCCTGATAGGAGAATCTCATTCTGCTGAAGTCGGCACCTGTGCTCACAACCTTTGTGCAAGCCTCAACAACTGCGTATGCAGCGCCGTGGTACGGGCTCCATGTTGAAATGGCAGGATTGTATCCGAACGCCATAACGCTGGCTGTATCTGTATATCCATCAACAGGCAGCTTCTGCACGGAAGCCTGCGCCTCGGTTGACTGGAACTTTCCACCGTATGGCATTACAACTGTTGAACGTCCAATTGTTGAGTCGAACATCTCCACAAGCCCCTTCTGCGAAGCCACGTTAGCCTCGGCCATAAGGTTGTTCATCTTCTGGGCAAGAGTTGAACCCTCAGGCTGCTTTGCAAAAGGATTCCTCTTTTCAACGCCTCCTATTGCAGCCTTTGAGTAGTGCTTTGCACCGGCACTGTCTATGAATTCACGGCTGAGGTCGCAGACTACGGCATCACCGTTGAATATTCTCATCCGGCCCGTGTCAGTAACGTTGGCAACGTATGTAACCTCAACGTTGTCTTCATTGCAGTATGACTCGAACTTCTCCCTATCTTTTGCCTCAACCACTACAGCCATTCTCTCCTGCGACTCACTTATTGCAAGCTCTGTTGCATTGAGGCCGGTATATTTCACAGGCACTCTGTTCAACCATATATCAAGGCCATCGGCAAGCTCACCAATTGCAACGCTCACTCCACCGGCACCGAAGTCGTTCGATTTCTTTATAAGGCGTGTAACCTCAGGCCTGCGGAAGAGTCTCTGAAGTTCTCTCTCAACAGGAGCATTTCCCTTCTGAACCTCACTTCCACAAGTCTCGAGCGAACTCTCCGTGTGCTCCTTTGAAGAGCCGGTTGCTCCACCAACTCCGTCGCGTCCGGTACGTCCGCCAAGCAGAAGAATAACATCTGAAGGAGCAGGTCTCTCCCTTCTTACATTCTCCGCCTTAACCGCTCCTACAACAGCACCCACCTCCATTCTCTTTGCAACGTAACCGTTGTCATATATCTCACGCACACAAGTTGTTGCAAGACCTATCTGGTTTCCGTAGCTTGAATATCCGGCAGCTGCCTTCTTGCTTATTATCTGCTGTGGCAGCTTTCCCGCAAGGGTGCTCTCCACGCTGGCTGTTATATCACCTGCACCAGTTACGCGCATTGCCTGATATACGTATGACCTTCCGGAAAGAGGGTCTCTTATTGCTCCGCCCAGACAGGTTGAAGCGCCTCCGAAAGGCTCAATTTCGGTTGGATGGTTATGTGTCTCATTCTTGAACTGAAGGAGCCACTTCTCATCCTTACCGTCAACCTTCACATTTACAAATATGCTGCATGCATTGTTCTCCTCACTCTGCTCCTGGTCGTCAAGCTTTCCAACACTCTTCAAATAGCGAGCCCCAATTGTTGCAAGCTCCATAAGGCAGAGGCTCTTGCCGCTGCGGCCAAGTTTCTCCCTCATGTCATGGAACATTCCAAGAGTGCTCTCAATCTCACTCTTTATGAACGAATCGTCAACGGTAATCTCGGTAAGATTGGTGGTGAAGGTGGTGTGGCGGCAGTGGTCACTCCAGTATGTATCAAGGATTCTCAGCTCCGTTTCCGAAGGCTCTCTCCCCTCGCTCTTGAAATATTTTACAACCTCATTGAGGTCATCGGCATTCATTGCCAGACCATGGCTCTTGCAGAATGCTCCATACTCGCTCTCCGGCATGGAGGTGAATCCAGAAAGATTCTCCATTGGCTTGACATCGGCCTTCTCGGCAAGTGAGAGAACCGAAAGATTCTTTGCCCTGCACTCAACCGGATTTATGAAGTAACGGCGTATCTTCTCCAACTGCTCCGGCGTTACCGAATCCTCAAAAATAAGGAGTCTGGAACTGCGTATCTCAACCTGCGCGGCAGGGTCAATAAGATGAACGCAATCAACGGCAGAGGATGCTCTCTGGTCAAACTGACCCGGAATGAACTCAACCGCAATGAAGTTCTTTGCCACTGGCTGGCTGTCAAACACATTGTCGGTTACAATCTCTCCAAAGACACTGTATCTGCACTTTTCAACCAGCTCCGGCTCAAAGCCGAAGAGATCATAGACATTAACCAATCTCAGGGATTTCAAATCAAGTGAGAGGTTCTGGTTGAACTCCGAGAGAAGGCTCATAGCCTCCACCTGGAATCCCTCCCTCTTCTCAACGAATATTCTGCAAGCTTTGCTCATACTGTATTTGAAAAAACGCACCCGCCTGCAGTCAGGCGGGTCGTTCGGATATCTTATATTACTGAATTCAATACTTTTTCACTCTGTTTGCGTCGGAACTCCTCCAGAGCCGATCTTAGTCGCTCATCGTGAAGGGCAAGAATTGTCACCGCCATAAGGGCAGCGTTCTTTGCTCCGTCAATGGCCATTGTGGCAACCGGTATTCCCGAAGGCATCTGCACAATTGAGAGCAGGGAGTCAAGACCATTCAAAGCCTTTGACTTTACCGGAATGCCTATTACAGGAAGTGTGGTAAGTGCCGCAATTACACCTGGAAGATGGGCGGCTCCGCCCGCACCGGCAATTATTATATCAATGCCGTTCTCCCTTGCCGCACCAACGTACTCGGCAAGAGGGCCCGGATTCCTGTGGGCACTCAGCACCTTCTTCTCATATTCAATTCCGAACTCCTCAAGTGTGGCGCAGGCCTGGCTCATTACGTCCCAGTCGCTGGCGCTTCCCATTATTACAGCTACCTTCATCTCCTGTTTGATTTTCTATCGGCCGGGTGGGCGCTATTTATGTGCAAAAAAGAGTTTTGAGAGTGTCATAGGGTCAATGTACTTGCCATCTTTGTAGACGCGCATGTTGCCCGATGCAATTTCGTCAATGAGCATTACATTGCCGCTCTTGTCGTAACCGAACTCGAACTTTATGTCATAGAGAACAAGCCCCTTTGCCTTGAGGTCGTCTGCAACAATCTGAGTAATCTTCTGGGTCATGACCTTTATATCCTCGTACTGCTTGTCGGTCATTACGCCAAGAACAATGAGGCCATCTTTTGTTACAAGAGGATCACCCTTTGCATCATTCTTGAATGTTGTCTCAACGTATGCAGGAAGATCAGCACCCTCCTCAACATACTCGCCATATCTGCGGAAGAAACTTCCAACAGCCTTATGTCTGCAAATCACCTCGAGTCCCTTTCCGAACACCTTTGCAGGAAGAACCTCCATTGTTGTGTCAGCAAGATTTGCACTTACATAATGTGTCTTTATTCCGGCTGCATTAACCTTCTCGAAGAAATAGATGGACATTCTGAGGTTCACGTCGCCAACTCCGTCAATTGTCAATCCTACAGAGTTCTCACCTGGATCGAAGACTCCATCCTTTCCTGTGCAGTCATCCTTGAATTTCAAGAGATAGTTACCATTTTCCAATGCAAAGACATCTTTGGTCTTACCGGTATAAACAAGTTTCATATAAGATATATTTTATAAAAAATCTCTGTTGAAGGGGTCGGAAAAACTCCGCCACAAAAATAGTCCAAAATGAGGACTTTAGCAAATAAGAAAGAGGCCTGCAACGGCCCCTTTTCCCATGTTAGTTTATGAAGAGAAGCTCCCTGTATTTTGGCAGAGGCCAGATGTTGTTGTCAACTATCTCCTCAAGTTTGTCAATGCTTTCACGCACACTCTCCATTATTGGAAGAACGTTGCTGTAGTAGGCGAGCGCCCTCTCACGCATGTTCTCAATTGCATTGGCCTCCTTGCGCGCACTCTTCATTCCCGCCACACCCCTGCGAACTATTCCAATATGGTGGGCAAGTGTCTGAACAAGCTCCTTCTCATCGTCAAAGAGCGACTCAGGCAGGCTCTTCCCCTCCCTGTCGCCAAGCAGGATGCTTCCCTTGTAGAGCATATCCAGAAGTCTTCCCTTGTACTCCATTGCAGCGGTAACAATATGGTTCTCCGCCATATCGCACATAACCCTCGACTCAATCTGAATCTTCTTCACATACATCTCCCACTTTATTTCGTTGCGGGCATCAAGTTCGCTCCTGCGCATAATGCCAAGCTTCTCGAACATCTCAACACTCTCCTTTGAAACGTACGCATCAAAGACCTTTGGAGCCGCATTCTCGCAATCGAGACCCCTTCTGCGGGCCTCTTCCTGCCACTCCTGGCTGTAGCCATTACCATCGAAACGAATAGGCTTTGAATATTTGATAAGTTCACGAAGCTCATCAACAATAGCCCTGCGAACCGCATCCTTCCTGTTTGATGACTTATCCGCAGCAACCCTCGCATCAACGCTCTTCTTGAAGAGAACCAGCTGCTCGGCCACCGCACCGTTGAGAGCAATCATTGCGCAGGCGCAGTTTGCCTCCGAACCCACAGCCCTGAACTCGAACCTGTTACCGTTGAAGGCAAAAGGCGAAGTACGGTTGCGGTCTGTATTGTCTATGAGAAGCTCAGGAATCTGCGGAATGTTGAGCGACTTCCCCCTCTTCCCCTTGAACTTGAGAGCCTGCTCGGTATCGGCACCCTCAAGCGCATCGAGAACCTCGGTAAGCTGCCTCCCTATGAATGATGAAATTATTGCAGGAGGTGCCTCGTGCCCACCCAGGCGATAGGCGTTGCTCGCACTCATTATTGAGGCCTTGAGCAGTGCATTGTGCCTGTACACCGCAGCCAATGTATTTACTACGAATGTTATGAATATGAGGTTGTCCTCCTCGTTCTTTCCCGGAGCCATAAGATTCTTAGGCTCGCGTATCCCCTCATCATCCTTCCATCCGGTAATCTGCAATGAGAAGTTGCAGTGTTTGCCGCTTCCATTTATTCCTGAGAACGGCTTCTCGTGAAGCAGACAGGTGAATCCGTGCTTGTGGGCAACACGCTTCATTATTGTCATCAAAAGCATGTTGTGGTCGCAGGCAAGGTTTGTCTCCTCGAATATAGGGGCGAACTCGAACTGATTCGGAGCCACCTCGTTATGGCAGGTCTTGATTGGAATTCCAAGTTTGAGCGCCTCCACCTGCAAATCCTGCATGAAAGCGGCGGCACGCTCCGGAATTGCGCCCAAATAGTGATCCTCCAGCTGCTGGTCCTTGGCGCTGCTGTGTCCCACAAGAGTCCTTCCCGTAAGAATGATATCCTGACGCGCATGGTAGAGATCCTCATCAAGAAGGAAATACTCCTGCTCCCAACCAAGGAAGGAGGTGACCTTCTTCACATTCTCGTCAAAGAAACGGCACACGTCAACGCTCGCCTTGTCAACCGCCTGAATTGACCTCAGAAGCGGAGCCTTATAGTCAAGGGCCTCACCGG
>DCHN01000003.1 GCA_002315995.1 Bacteroidales bacterium UBA1751
CCTTGGGTATCGCTCTACTGGCTCTTTGCAGCTCTTATAATTGTAATGATTGTGGTTGTTCTCGTGCTCAGGTTGCCAAAGCTTGATTTGAACGATGACGAGAAGGTCAGCGGATGGGCATCGTACAAGGAGCTCTTCAAGAACCCTTATACCATTCTCTTCTTCCTTGGAATCCTCTTCTATGAGGCGGCGGAGCAGGGAAGCGCCAACTGGATATCAAAGTTCCTGCAGGAGTATCACGGTATGGATCCGCAGGTAGTAGGCGCTGCCGTAATTGGAAAATTCTGGGGCGCAATGGCAGTGGGCTGCATCATTGGTCTGGTTGCCCTCAAACTCTGGGATTCAAGGAATGTACTCAAGGTTGCCTGCGTAGTGGCATTCATAATGCTTGCGCTCGCCCTCTTTGGCAGCGCTGAGGTATCGGCCGCATGTTTCCCTCTCTTTGGCTTCTCGCTCTCTGTAATGTACTCAATCATCTTCTCTCTGGCACTCAATTCAGTGGCCAAGTATCAGGGTGCATTTGCCGGAATTTTATGTACTGCAATTGCAGGAGCCGCAGTTGGTCCGCTTATTGTAGGATGGCTTGGTGACATCTTCGGACTCAGGGGCGGAATGATTTCAATATTCCTCTTTGTAGGGTATGTATTCAGCGTAAGCTTCTGGGCAAAGCCGCTGGTTGCAAACAAGACGGTTAAGTTCAGGGAGCTCTTCAAGAGAGGCTGAGAGATGTTTAATGAAAAGAGAAAAACAGTGAATTATATTATGAGAAAATGGATTTGTTCAGCAGCGGCACTTGTGGTGGCGGTTGCATTGAACTGCGGTGGAGCTTTTGCTCAGGAGAATAACGGTGGCGTGAAGAGTTTCAATCTCGACTCGCTTCTCAAAGGAAGCGAGTTTGCCAAGGTTGAGGTGCCTCAGGATGCCTCGGCTGCCTTCATAGATGGTGTGAAGTTCATGAACACCAATGAACTCGAGAAGGCCAGGGCCTCATTCTTGAAGGTGCTGGGAGATAGCGCGCATGCTCAAAACAACACGGCGGCGCTCTTCTATTTGGGCAAAATAGCCATACTCAGCGAGGATATAACCAGCGCACAGGCATACTTTGAGAAGGTTCTTCAGAAGGACTCCACAAATCTCTGGTGCCTCAGCGTTATGGGCAGGATGTATATGAGCATGAATGAGAACCTGCATGCCGAGCAGACATATACAAAGCTCATTGAGTATCACCCCAATGAAAACGAAGCTTATTACCAGCTTGTGAACCTCTATGCCCGCAGAAGCGAGTTCGAAAAGGCGTACAGCGTTCTTGACAAGCTCGATACAAAGAACGGAAGGAGCGTACAGTCAATAATGACACGATACAACCTGTATCGCGTGCAGCAGAATCTCAATGGTGCATTCGAGTATCTCACCTCACTTCCGGCAAGCGACCGTGACCCAATTGTGAACTGCATCATTGCAGAGATGTACACAGAGCGTTACGATGACTCAACGGCAATAAACTTCTACAATATGGCGCTTGAACAGGAACCGAACTTCACAAGCGCCCTTTATGGAGTGGCTGAGATTTACAGGCGCAGGGGAGATTATGACAACTACTTCAAGAAACTTATGCCTGTAATAACCAGCAAGGAGATAGATGCTCCGGCAAAGAAGGAGTATTTGCAGATGATGTTCAGAAACAGCTCCTTCGATGCCAAATACAAGCCTTCAATTGACACCCTCATGCTCTCATTCCTGAATACGCACCCTGCAGACACATCTGTATCTTATATCTGCTCGGGTTACTTCATGAGCAACAATCAGGATACCCTGGCAACGGAGATACTTCTCAAGAACAAGAGACTTCACCCTAAAGATCCTCTTGCAGCCCAGAAATACACCCTGATGCTCTACTGGTCAAACCGTCTGGAGGATGCCGAGGCATCTGCAAGGGAGGCCATACTCAACTGGCCCGATTCACTTATATTCTCCGAGATTCTCGCAATTGTACTTTACAAGGGCGAGAAGTATGATGAAACCCTTGCTACATATCAGGTTCTTCTAGACAAGGCCAAGAGGGAGGGAAACAATGAACAGATGGTGGAGATATGGTCCGTAATGGCCGACATCTTCTACAAACTGGGGCGCGAGAAGGATTGTTTCAACACATTCAAAAGGGTAATAAAGCTCTCGCCAGACCATATTCCTTCATTGAACAACTACGCATATTTCCTTGCCGAATCCGGCAAGGAGCTCAAGAAGGCACGCCAGATGAGCCAGAAGACAATAGAGGCGGAGCCTGACAACCCAACATACCTTGACACATACGCCTGGATACTGTATCTCATGGCCGAGGAGATGCACTCCCTTGATGCCAAACTCTATTTGGAGGAGGCCAAGAAACACATGAAGCACGCAATGCTCTATGGAGGCAAGGAGAGCGATGTGATTCTTGACCACTACGCCTGCATTCTCTACGCGCTCAATGAGTATGACCTGGCATTCATCTACTGGGAGCAGGCCGCAAAACTTGCTCCTGATGCAGGATACTCGCAGAAAATAAAGGAGAAGAGGGCCCAGGCAGGGAAATAGCTGAAAGAAAAGGATTATTACCAGCCCTCGGTTGCAGTTGGGGGTGCGGAAAAAATAAAAAATAGAGGATATGGAGACAATAGAACTCTTTTGCAAGAACAATGGAAAGTACTACAATGTTCAACCGGGATGCTCTCTGCTGGAATTCGAGCGCATTGTAGAGAGTGACATACAGAGGGAGGGAGGCGCCCCTCTCTGTACATCAGGCGTTCCAATTGCCGCATACTCAGACAACTCCCTCAAGGAGCTTGGCTTCAAAGTCTATTCCAGCCAGGCAATAGAGTTCATTGACGTTACCGGTACCGACGGGCAGCGGGTTTACAGCCGCTCACTCTGTATGGTGGTGCAGAAGTGTGTAGTTGACCTCTGGGGTGAGAAACCCTGCCTGAGGTTCGACTATTCGCTCCCTATTGGCCTCTATGGAGAGATTGACGGAGTAAGATTGAGCCCGGAGCAGGTTGCCCAGCTCAAGGAGCGCGTTGCCGCTGAAATCAAGGCCGATTCCCTCTTTGAAAAGAGAAAGATGAGTGCAAAGGAGGCATCGGAACTCTATACCGCAAGAGGACAGGTTGAGAAGGGGCAGCTTGCAATGCAGATTGGCAAGTTCTACGTATCAGCATATTGGCTCAACGGTTATTGTGACACCTTCTACGGACCGCTTCTCTACTCCACCGGTTATATTACAAACTGGAACATCATTCATTGCGGCAAGGGTTTCTGCCTCCAGTACCCTTTGCCATCAAACCCGGAGAAGCTCCCCGAGTTCGTTTATCAGGAGAAGCTTCACAAGCTCTTCGAGGAGAACAGAAGGTGGCTAGACATTGTTGGAGCCCATAATGTTCCCACAATAAACAATGCCATTTCCAACGGATGGTCGAACCAGGTTGTTATGATATCAGAAGGGCTTCACAACCGCAAGTATGGCCAGATTGCCGATATGATCCATGACCGCAGAGACAAGGTTAAGGTTGTGCTCATTGCAGGGCCATCGAGCAGCGGAAAGACAACCACCAGCATGCGCATTGCCCTTCAGATGAAGGTGCTGGGGCTCAACCCGGTGGTAATTGCAATGGACGACTACTTTGTAGACCGCGAGTTCACCCCAAAAGATGAGAAGGGCGATTATGACTTCGAGTCAATATACGCCATGGACCTCGAGCTCCTCAACACCCAGCTCAACCAGCTCTTCAACGGGCAGGAGGTTGATATGCCAAAGTACGACTTCGCCCAGGGAAAGAAGATTTTCGGAAAGAACAGACTCAAGCTTGAGGAGAATGATATTCTGGTAATGGAGGGAATCCATGCGCTCAATCCGGAGCTTACCAGGTCAATAGCCGATGAGCGCAAGTTCAAGGTTTACGCATCGGCCCTCACCACACTCTCAATAGACGAGAACAACTACATCTCCACCTCCGACAACCGACTTCTGCGCCGCATTGTGCGTGACAACAACTTCAGGGCCTACAGCGCCGAGAAGACCATTCTGCGCTGGAAGAGCGTAAGAGACGGCGAGATGAAGAACATCTTCCCATATCAGGAGAACGCCGACGTAATGTTCAACTCATCGCTGGTTTACGAGCTCTCGCTTCTCAAGTACTACGCGCAGCCTCAGCTGCTGAAGATATCACCGCTCTCTCCGGCATATCCGGAGGCCAACAGGCTTCTCAAGTTCCTCTCCTATGTAACTGAAATGTCACCTGCAGACCAGGCAGCAATACCTCCAACCTCAGTAATGAGGGAGTTCATTGGCGGCAGCAGCTTTGAATACTAACAGCACACACCTCCCTGCACCTCTGAAATGAAACGGCTGCTTCGCATACTTTTGCTCTTTTTTACGGCCATAGTGATGAAACTATCGGCCGGGGTGGGCAATGTGTATGCGCAGCAAACAGCGGAGATTTCCGGGTACAGAGAGGAGGTGAGCAGGCTCCAGAAGGAGATAGAGTTCATAGACGGGCAGTTGCGCTCGCTCGGGGCAAGCCACAAGAACTCTCTTGACGCCTACAATCTGGTTAAGGAGAAGGCGGGAGGCAGAAGGAAAATTGTGAATGCCATTGAAAGGGAGTGCAGCAGACTTGAGAGGTCAATAGACAGTACCACACGAGTAATAGACAGGCACACTATACTTCTCAAGGCGTATGAGGAGCGTTATAGAAGGCTCATTGTGAATGCCTACAAGCAGCGCGATTCACGGCTCTGGTTTATGTATCTTCTCAGCAGCAGCGATATTGAGCAGGGGTACAGACGCTGGCAGTATCTGAAAAACTATGCACAGGAGATAAACAAGCACGGTAGTGCCATAATTGAGCAGCGTGCACTCCTTGAGACAAGAAAGGGTGCGCTTGAACTCTTGAAGCAGGAGAGCGAGGAGAGGAAAAACGAGGTGAAGAGCGAGTATGATTCGCTTCTGAGGGAACAGACCGAGCTTGACAACTATGTGAAGAGTCTTGCCTCCAAACAGGATGATTTCCGTAAGGAACTTGCGGTAAAGCAGCAGCAGGTTGGCAAACTCAACCGTGAAATTGAGAGGCTTATTCAAATAGAAATCGAGCGGGCTGAACGTGAACGTGCGGCTGCCGCAAAGAAGGCCGGCAAGAAGAGTGAAAGCAGTCCAAATGCTCAGCAGAGTGCATCGCTGGCATCTGTTCAGCTGCTGAATGCAGAGTTCGAGCAGAATGCAGGCAAGCTTCCATGGCCTGTTGAAACAGGAGTCATTACCGAGCAGTTCGGCCAGCACAACCACCCGGTATTCAAGGGTGTGAAACTTCCGTTCAACAATGGCGTGAACATATCTACCACCAAGGGTAGCAATGTATCAGCAATATTCGACGGGGTGGTTTCAAGAGTCATAACAATTCCAGGGTACAATATGTGCGTGATGCTGCGCCACGGCGAGTACTTCACCTTCTACTGCAAGCTCGAGCAGGTATATGTCAAAAGCGGCGATACCGTGAAGCGTGGCGATGTCCTGGGCTACCTTGCATCTGAGCAGGGCAATATCTCAACCCTCCATTTCGAAATCTGGAAAGGCACCACCAAACAGGACCCTGAGCTCTGGCTGAGGAGATAATGTTCTATTTTTTCCGTGTTCCTCTTTGCCTGTTCTTGTTCATTTTGATTCTCT
>DCHN01000090.1:0-593 GCA_002315995.1 Bacteroidales bacterium UBA1751
CGCCTTGACGATGGGAGTACATCTATGGCAACGGTGCTGGCCGCAACGGTTCCAGCTCCGAATGGTGCTCCGTGAAGGGTGCGGAATATTGCGAACATGGTAATGCTTCCTGCAACCAGATAGCCTGCAAATAGCGCAAAGAAAAAGAAGAAGCAGGTGAGCAACACTATCTTCCGTGGAAAAGTGTCAACAAGAAAACCGCTTATTGGTCTGATAATAAGTGCGGCAATGGTGTAGCCCGAGAGAACAAAGCCTATCATCTGCTTGTCGGCAGCAAAGGTTTCCGAAAGGTAGAGGGGCAGGAGTGGGGCGAGAAGCATGAAGGAGAAGTACAGCATGAAATTGGCTGCAAGCACCTTCAAATAGTTTGAATTGAAAAGCCTCTCCTTCTCCATTATATGCAGTTTCTTGTTGTTATGCAGCTGTGGCCGGCTTTATCAGGAATGAGCGGGAGTTCGTCCGGTTTAGCGCAGCGGTCTCTGACAAGGTTTTTATACCTCCTTATGCATTGCCTCCCAGAGCATCTCCTTGAGTTCCTTTATGTTGTAGCCTGTTACTGAGGAGATGAATATGGTAGGAATCTTGCGTGGCAG
>DCHN01000090.1:770-35066 GCA_002315995.1 Bacteroidales bacterium UBA1751
CGCAGGAAGCGGTATCCCAGGCCCTTGCCCTCAGAGGCCCCCTCAATGATGCCGGGAATATCGGCCATTACGAATGAGCGGTCATCGTAATAGTTCACAATGCCTACACTTGGCTCCATTGTGGTGAAGGCGTAATCTGCAATTTTTGGTTTTGCGGCTGATACAACGGAGAGAAGTGTGGATTTCCCTGCGTTAGGAAAACCTACCAGACCAACGTCGGCAAGAACTTTGAGCTCAAGGATGTACCACCCCTCAACCCCCTCTTCTCCTGGCTGCGAATATCTTGGCGTCTGGTTGGTGGGAGTCTTGAAGTTGGTGTTGCCCAAACCTCCACGTCCGCCAGCGAGGAGAATCACCTCTTGCTTGTCTTCTGTAACTTCACAGATTACTTCACCAGTCTCGGCATTCTTGGCAACGGTGCCAAGCGGTACGTCCAAATAGACGTCAGCACCATTGGCTCCGTGGCATAACTGACCGCTTCCGCTCTCACCCTCCTCGGCCTTTATATGTTTGCGGTACTTCAGATGTATCAGTGTCCAGAACTGGCTGTTGCCGCGCAGGATGATATGCCCTCCGCGTCCTCCGTCGCCCCCGTCGGGACCCCCCTTGGGTACGAACTTCTCCCTCCTCAGATGCGTGCTTCCGTTTCCGCCGTTACCCGACTTGAGGTATAGTTTAACATAATCTATGAAATTGCTCTCTGCCATAATTGTCCAATATTTAAGCGGTTGAAAAGTGGACCTTGATTTTGCAAATATAGCGAATCTTTGGGTTGTTCGAGTTCTTGTACGATTATATATGTATATGTGAAAAGTAATAGTAATAATATTATTGTTGTTAATTATCTTTTTTGTATCTTAGTGGCTTGAATTGCAGTGGCAATAATTAATCAAAAAAAATAATAAATGGCCTTGGAGGCCTCTGTAATGGGGTTTCCGGGAAAATAGAGTAACAAAATCTATGAAAAAAATCATTTCAATTTTTGTTCTTTTGGCAGTTTGCGCATTTGCAATGCCATCTGAACTCTCTGCTCAGACAGAGACAAACCGTGATGAGAGCGGTGCAATTGTAAGAGGTTCTTACCTTACCAATGATTTCTGGGATAATTGGTTTATAGAGGGTGGCGTTGGTGCCGGTATTTACATTGGCGGCCACAACAGAGATTTCGGTAAGAGAATCCGTCCTACATTCGAGATTGGCTTCGGTAAATGGATTACCCCAAGCATTGGAGTTAGAGCTGCTTTCAACCTTGCTCCTAAGTTTACACAGTATCCATATGCAGTTGAGAACAAGTTCTACTATTACAATGCTCACGCTGATTTCATGTGGAACCTTATGAACGCTATTGGCGGTTACAAATCAGACAGAGTTTACTCATTGATTCCTTACGTTGGTGCTGGTTATTCTCAGATAGGTGATGATCAGATGGGCGGCAAGCAGTTCTTCAGTGGTGTATCTCACGCTTTTGCTTTGGATGCTGGTATCATCAACAAATTCAGAGTATCAAGAGTAGTTGATTTGAACTTGGAGATTAGAGGTACTGCAGCAACTCATACACATGACCGTATTGCTAACAAGCATACCACAATTGACTGCCCTCTTCAGGTATTGGGAAGCATTACTTTCAACCTTGGCGGAAAACGTTTCATAAGGGCTACGACCTATGCTAATGATGCTGTTAACGCAGCTGTTGCTGGTGCTGTTGCATCAAGAGATGCTGAGCTTGCTGCTCTCAAGGCTGAGAAGGATAGACTTGCAGCTGAGAACGCAAAACTCAACGAGGAGTTGCAGAGACAGATCAAAGAGGCTCAGGAGGCTGCTGCCAAGATGAACAAGAACGGCGAGTTCCCACCAGAGTCATTCGTATTCTTCAACTTGAACAAGTCAACTCTCGATATGAAGGAGGATGCACACTTCCCTGCTTTCGTATACTATGTTAAGGAGAGCATCAAGGCTGGTAAGAAGGTTGTTCTCGTTGGTTCAGCTGACAAGAAGACCGGTTCTGCACAGACAAATATGCGTCTTTCTCAGAAACGTGTTGACAAGGTTAAGAAGATGCTTGTTGAGGAGTATGGTGTTCCAGCTGATCAGCTTGAGACAGTAGCAGAGGGTTCAACAAACAACCGCTTCGAGAAGAACGATTTGAACCGTTGCGTATACGTTAAGTTCTAAATGAACCGGGAATAATCCCGATATCATAAAAAGAAAGAGGCGCCCGTTAAGGCGCCTCTCTTTTTTTTTATTGGGGCTCTGCAGAAAGTTATTTCCCTTGAATCAGTTTCTCAATTTTTGAGAATATCTCCTTGATTGTACCACTGCCGTCAACTTCATGGTAAAGGCCTTTGCCTTTGTAGTAGTTTATAAGAGGCTCGGTTTTGGTGTGGTATGTATCAATCCTGGTCTGTATTGTCTCGGTCTTTGCATCATCGGCCCTGCCCTCAATATGAGCTCTGTGGGCTATTCTCTCAAAGATGAACTTGTCGTCAAGTGTGATGCATATTGTTGAGGTTACGCTCATGCCTTTACCGGCAAGCATCTTGTCAAGGTCTTCAGCCTGTGAAACTGTTCTTGGAAAACCGTCGAAGATGAATCCTTCAGCCTGTGGAAAAGTATCAATTCTCTTCTCAATTATTGCCTCAACAACATTGTCGGGTACGAACTCACCATTGTCAATGAGTCGTTTGGCCTGCAAACCAAGCTCACTTCCCTTTGCAATCTCCTTGCGGAGAACATCACCTGTGGAAACATGTATAAAACCAAGTTCCTTTACCATTAAAGCGGCCTGGGTGCCTTTTCCTGCACCTGGAGGGCCAAGCAGAATATAAAATTTCATATTTTAAAATAAATGCTACTTCTCCTGTTGATCCGGGTCAAGAACATAAATATCCTTATACTGGCGACCCTCTTCATCATAGTCAAGTCCGTAACCTACAATGAAATCGTTTGGAATTGACATGGCGTGGTAATCAATGGGAATATCCTTGCTGTATGAAGCGGGTTTGAACATCATTGTGCATACCTTCACCTCCTTGGCTCCCTCATTTGCGAGAATCTTCTCAAGCTCCTCAATGGTATTTCCTGTATCAACAATATCCTCAACAATGATTACTTTTCTATCCTTTACCGGCTTAATAAGGCCCATGACCTGCTTGATATTTCCGGTTGACTGTGTGCCGTTGTATGACGAAACCTTTATAAAGTTAATGTCACATGTGAATGAAAGTTTCTGCACAAGTGAGGACATGAACATGAAAGAGCCTGTAAGAACGCTGAGAATCATTGGTTTCTCCCCGTTTGCCATATCGTTGTTTATCTCCTGAGCAACTTTCTCAATTGCTGACTCTATTTGTTTGTTTGTCAAATAGAGTTTGAACCACTTGTCGTGGACTTTTATTCTATTCATATAGATTAATGTTTGATTATCAGCTTTCCAAAGCCGCAAAAACGGCGGCAAAGATACACCTAATAAATGGCTTTCCCAAACCTTCCAACAGCCATTTTATGGATGTACCATACAAGCATTGCGGCCACCATTCCGTAGAGTGCGCCGCATATTACATCGCCCGGAAAATGCTTGCCTACATATATTCTGCTGTACCCAACGAGAAGTGCCCAAATGAAGATAAAAATGGTGTACCATCTCTTTCTGACAAGCAGAGAGGTTATGAGAGCGAGCCCGAAGAGATTGGCGGCGTGACTGGAAACAAATCCATACAGACCCCCCGCATCTTCCAGAAGCCTTATGCTGCCGGCCAGCTCCGGGTCATGGCTTGGCCTCAACCTGCAGATAGTATATTTGAAGAACTCTGCCGATCCCCAGTCGCAAAGACCGAATGTGGCCACAACGGCAGCTACTGCGGCAATGAGCAACATCCACTTATGCTTTGTTTGAAGTTCGGCACTATTTGCTTCGTGAAAGAATTTTCTGTAGAGAAGCCACAACATAAGCATATAGATTGGTACTCCGGTGAGTGGATGCGTAATAATTGGCATCAGGATGTCTCCCAAGCTGAAGCTGGCGCTGTTGAGTGTGGTAAAGAGGTTGCGGTCAAATTCAACCAGATTGCTGAACCAGTTGCAGGCCAATGCTGAAATCAGAAGTGCACAATTCATGGGTACAAAATTAGCCACATTGCACTATTATTCAAAATATACATATTTTAATCCTTTTTTGTTTCTCAGCCTCTTTATCTTTGGCTGCTCTCCCCTCTACAATATAGTAGGGTTGTTATGACTGTTCATATAGCGCCAATTGCACTCTGCCTTATTATTCTCACTCTTTTTTTACCAAAGGGCGTGCTCTGTGCGCAGGAGATGTCGCAGACAGATGAGATTCAGAGGTTGGAGGAGTTTTGCAGGGAAAACATTGTGAAGCCTCTGCGCATCAATCATCTGAGCGGGAGTGAACTTGAAGGGAGTGGACTCTTTTCGCAGTGGCAGTCGGCTCTAATTGTAAACTATCGTAAGGAATCCGGCGGTATACGCTCAGCGTATGAGCTCGTTGGAGTACTTGGATGGGATACGGAAATGGTTGGGATTCTCGAAAATTACATCTCCTTTGAATTGGCTGCAAAGGGTCGCAGCGGTATGGAGTATTATACCAAGGTGCGTGGGAAACCTTTGGAAAACTGGAGTGAAGTGAAGCAGAAAGAGGGGTACATTGGGCTTCCGGTATCATTGCTCAACAGGCTTTCAGCCTCATCAACTCTAAAGGAGCAATACCTCCTGGACTGCGGTATAATTTTATCCAACAGCCGTGGAGAGCGTTTTGCAGATTTTATTTCAGGATATATGCAAGCACAACTGACCTCTCACAGGCAGAGAAGAGTATATCTTCAAAAACTTGTTATTGGTGATATGTCGGTAAGATTCGGGCAGGGAGTGACTATATGGAGCAGCAGTGCGTGGAATACATACGGCTCATTGGCATCATCATCCGGTGCGGGGTATGCCAGAAGAGGTGAAGTGCTGAGCGGAAGGAACTCACAGAGCGAGGATAATCTTCTGCGAGGGGTAGGTTGCTCGCTTGGAGTGAATCTTGGTGGAAACCAATTCAGGAGAATGGATATTACTGCGTTTGTCTCTGACCGTCTGCGTGATGCGCGAATAGAGAATGGATTCTATACAACCCTCTCCAGTGGTGGCGACCACAGCACGCGGAGTCTCCTTGAGACAAAACATAGAATGAATGAGTTCACCACCGGAATGAGAGTGACCCTTGAAGGAGGCACAATGTTGCGAAATGAGGAAGTGACGCAGGGATTGAACCTCAAACTTGGATTCAATGCAATTGCCTGGTTTTACAACAGATATAATGCGGCATTCCACTCCACATCAGGCAGTGACCTGAATGAGACTGCATTATATAACGAGCAGGCTGGCCATGCCGAGCAAAGTGGTTTGGAAAGCGTTGCGGCTTACAAACGGTATCAGCAGTTCGACTGGTGGCACGGTAACTTTTCTATTGACATGTATATGACCTGCAAGCGCCTGATTGTTTACTCCGAGTGTGCGGTTGATGCTGGAGGTCATACCGCTTTTCTGGCCGGTTGCTCAACAAGGCTTGCCCAATGGGAGGTGGCGCTGCATACCCACCTCTACAGCAAATCATATATCGCACCCTTTTCCGGCGCGCTATCCGCAACTTCTACCACCTCAAACCAGCACTCAGCATCCCTTCAGGGAACTCGCTATCTCTCTGGTAGATGGCAATTTTCCACTGCCATAGCTGCAACATATTTTCCTTGGTGCCGTTATCAGGTTCCATACTCCTCCCTTCAGCTGCGTGCAGCTGTTTGTGCAACCCTCAAGCTCCATGAAATGAGCCACACCCTTAATCTTGACTGGAGAGGAGAGCATTATATTGAAGCGGTTGTGGGTAATGTAACTGGAGGTGGTACCAATGGTGATGAGGGCAAAACAACCAACAGGTTCAAAGCAAAACTATCGTCATCGTATGAACTCTTTAAAGGGAGCGCCGCTCTCTTTTCGGGAACGCTTCTTTCTGCTTCTGTTTCGGCACTGGTTCCTGACATGAATTCCTTCAAAACAGATGGAAGTGCAACAGGGAATAATCTTTCAATGAGCGTTCAGGCGGGGTTGAAGTTCCCGTATCTGCTCTCTCTTACGGCTGGGGCCTTCTCAGTTCCATTGTGGAGCGGGAGACTTTACGGTCACACCTCATCCATGCCTTACGGTTCATCTTCAATTCTGCTTTACGGGGAGGGATTCTATTATGGCCTGATGCTCAAGTTCAATGGTGCCTTTTTTCAAGTGCTGGGTACAAAACCAGGCAGCTGGATAAACCGCTTTGCAATATGGTGCGGTGTCAGTGGGGTGAGCTACTTCAGTTCATCACTGAACCAAAAACTGGAACGTAAAGATTACCTGGATTTTGAGGTCGGACTCAGATTCAGGATGTGAAGCTGCAGATAATTTTTTCAACAGATTGAAACTTGAAATTGCAATGTAGAAATTTTCACCATAATTGTTAAATTTGCGTGAAGTTGCACAATTCTTGTTACGCAACAGCTATGATTCGGTGAGAGCTTTTCTCTACGGAGAGAAGCAGGATATGAAACCAAACTCTTATGAACAAACAACAGATATTCAAGTTATTACTTATAGTAAGCATATTGGCCTATTTGCCTTTTCTAGGTCTGTTTGACTACAATACCAAAGGCGAGCCAAGGGAGTCAATAGTATCCTACTCCATGATAGAGGACGGGAACTGGATTCTTCCAAGAAACAACGGGGGCGAAATGGCTTACAAACCACCTTTCTTTCATTGGAGCGTTGCGGCTGCTTCACTTCCTGGAGGTGAAGTTACCGAATACACATCACGCTTCCCTTCGGCTGTAGCATTCATAGCCCTCATTATGTTCTGCTTCGCCTTCTTTGCAAACAACAAGTATGGAAAACAGAGCAATGCGGAGGATGTTGTGGCTGTTTCATTTGTGGCGGCGCTTATTAATCTGACATGTAACGAACTTCATAGGGCTGGAAGCAACTGCAGGGTAGACATGCTCCTTACCTTCTTTACGGTTGTAGCCATGCTGCTGCTATACAGATGGTGGGAGAGGGGTATGAGAAGAGTTCCTGTAGGCGCCATTCTCCTTATGAGTTGTGGAACTCTAACAAAGGGTCCGGTAGGTTCAATAATCCCGTGTCTTGCTGTTGGAGTCTTCCTTCTTCTCAAAGGTGTAAATTTCTGGAAAGCTCTCTGGAAACTTGTGGCCATTGGGGTGGCTTCACTTCTGATTCCAGCTGTATGGTACTATGCCGCATGGCAGCAGGGAGGGCAGGAGTTCCTTGATTTAATGGTTGAGGAGAATATTGGCAGAATGACAAACACAATGGCATATGACTCCTGCAACGAGCCTTGGCCATACAACTTCCTCACTCTTATAATTGGATACCTGCCATACACCATATTCCTGCTTATGAGCATCTTTGCAGTTCTCTCCACCTTGAGGGGGAGAACCAGGGCAGAAGTCATTGAGAGAAAGGAGAACAGGAAGCTGGCTTACGGCAGCAGCTGCGGTTTTGCAAGATTGTGGGGGAAGGTAGTAAGGTGGGTCCGAGGCCTCGACAGCATGGAACTCTTCTCCCTTACATCAATTGTGGTCATCTTCATATTCTACTGCATACCTCAGAGCAAGAGAAGCGTCTATTTGATGCCAATATACCCATTCATCAGCTGGTTCATAGCCAAATATATGTTCTGGCTTGCCAACAGGAAGAAGAGGGTTATAGTTCATTTCAACTCCTTCCTTGCTGTGCTGGTGCTTCTGGTAAGTGCAGTTTTCATTGCGGTGAAGTGCGGAGCAGTTTCTGACACTATCTTCAGTGGAAAACATGCGGCATCAAACATAGCAATGCTGCACTCAATTAAGGCAATTGGCAGCGGTTTTACCCTTAGAAGCGTGGTTGAGTGGTTCTGCATAGCCCTCAGTGTTGTAATCAGTGCAAATTGGTTCAGATTCAGGATTAAACGCGAGTCAGAGGGAAATACAGACCGTGACATCTCATACAAGGGTTATGTGTACTATATGATGACCATTGTGGTTGCCACATACTTTGCCGTTGATGCAGCGTACAAACCTGCCGCTCTCAACGCAAAGAGTGTGAAGCCGCTGGCCGGCGAACTCAGAACACTCTGCCCGGAATCGGAGGGAAAGATGTATGAATACATTGAACTCGGTGAAACGGCGCTGGGCGATCCTCTTCACTATTTTGAGCTCAACTTCTATTTGGGTAACGTTATTGAGAACTTCAAGAAGAGCCAGCCTCACAATGGCTTCCTGCTTATTGGAGTGAAGGATGCCGAACTCAGATTGCCTGAATTCGAGAGGAATGGATACTCTTTTGAACTTATATATACCTCCGACCGCAAGGTGGCCGGGCAGATAATGAACGTATATAGGATATCGCGGGCGGAGCAATGCAAATGAGCTGGCAATGGAGAAAATCTACAATACGGATCCTTGGCTTCTGCCATACCAAGTGGCGATAGATAATCGTCATGCCGGGATTCTTGAGCGCCGAAGGCATCTTTGCGGCAACAGGCGTGTCTGTGACAGCGCAAACAACCACCTCTACTATGGGCTTCACGATGAAGGTGGTGAATGGCTCTTCAGGGAGTGGGCTCCCAATGCATCCAGAATCTGGCTCATTGGTGAGTTCAACAACTGGCAGCGCTCCGAAGCATATCTTCTCAAACCGGTAGGTGGCGGCAACTGGGAGATTCGTCTTCCAGCCATGTTCCTTCACCATGGGGAGCTCTATAAACTCTTCATTGAGTGGCCGGGAGGCGGTGGAGAACGTATTCCTGCATATGCAACAAGGGTTGTACAAGATCCATTCACAAAGATATTTTCTGCGCAGGTATGGCACCCCGAACCATATGAGTGGCAGAATGACTCTCCGCTAAGGCACTTCGGTAATGGAGATTCTGCTGGAAGCAGCACCTGTGAAAGTGGCTGTAATGGCGTGAATCAGTGGATGCCGCTCATTTATGAGTGCCATATTGGAATGTCATCTGAGAAGGAGGAGGTTTCCACTTTCAACGAGTTCCGAACCAATATACTTCCACGTATTGCATCACTGGGGTACAATACCCTGCAAATAATGGCTCTTCAGGAGCATCCATATTACGGTTCATTTGGATATCAGGTCTCAAGTTTCTTTGCTTTGAGTTCACGGTTCGGTACACCTGAGGAGTTCAAGGCGCTTGTTGATGCAGCGCATGGAATGGGTGTTGCGGTTGTAATGGATTTGGTTCATTCGCATAGCGTGAGCAATGAGGCGGAGGGGTTGAGCCGTTTCGATGGCAATGAGAGTCTCTATTTCTACAAGGGGGTGCAGGGATACCACCCGGCGTGGAACTCCAGATGTTTCGATTATGGCAAGGATGAGGTGAACTATTTTCTCCTCTCCAATTGCAAGTGGTGGATGGAGGAGTATCATATTGACGGATTCAGATTCGACGGTGTAACCAGTATGTTATATTGGGACCATGGATTGGGTCGTGATTTCATAGGATATGAACCATATTTTTCCAATGGTGTTGATGAGAATGCAGTATGTTATCTCGCCCTTGCGAACATGCTTGTTCATGAGATAAACCCTCTTGCAATTACCATTGCCGAGGATATGAGCGGAATGGCCGGCCTGGCTGCTCCATTTGAAGCCGGAGGGTTGGGATTTGACTACAGAATGGCAATGGGTATTGCCGATTACTGGATTAAAATGCTGAAGGAGAAGCGTGATGAACAGTGGGATGTAGGTGATATATGGTACAACGTTACCAACCGGAGAAGAGATGAAAGGACCATAAGTTACACCGAGTGTCATGACCAGGCTCTTGTTGGTGATAAAACGTTGGCTTTCAGAATGATGGACAGTAATATGTACATATCCATGACAAAGGACTCAAAGGATCTTGTGGTTGAAAGGGGCGTTGCTCTGCATAAGATGTTGCGCCTTGTCACTGCAGCCACTGCAGGTGGGGGCTACCTCAATTTCATGGGTAATGAGTTCGGCCATCCTGAGTGGATAGATTTTCCTCGGGAAGGGAATGGATGGTCGTACAAATATGCCAGAAGGCAATGGTCACTTGTGGCTAATGGCTTGCTCAGGTATGGAGAGCTCGAGGCTTTTGACAGGAACATGATAACACTCATCAGAGAGTCGGAGCTTTATTCTTCTCCTATGGATTTGCAACAGCTCCATGCCGATATTAATCTGCAGGTGCTTGTTTTTCGCAGAAAAAATTTTATATTTATATTCAACTTCTCGCCCGCGAAGTCATATACTGATTTCAGATTCTGTGCTCCGGATGGGAAGTGGAGGCTGGAGTTCTGTAGTGACAATCTTGAATATGGAGGATTCGGGAGAATTTGTGAGGGAGAGACTCATATATGTGAGAATGGCACTCTTTCACTCTATATACCAAGCAGGTGTTGCCTTGTGCTGAGCCTTGCTGAATAACGGAGGTGCTTATGGCTTTTTTGAAGTTCAACAAATCGGAATTGGTGAATCTTGAGTACTCCCTCAGACGGGAGATTCTCGAGTCGAACAAGAGTGGTGCGTATCTTAACACCACTATTGTTGATTGCAATACCAGAAAGTATCATGGCCTGCTTGCCGTTACTCTTGACCGTTTTGGCGGCAACAGGTATCTTCTTTTAAGTCAGATGGATGAGAGTCTTTGTGTGGCTGGGAAGGAGTTCAATTTGGGCATACGCTGTTATGGCAGCGAATATCTCCCCAAGGGGCACAAATATATCGTTGACTTTGAGGCCGACCCTGTGCCGGCCATTACATACAGGGTGGGAGAGATGGTGCTGCGCAAGAGAATGGTGCTTAACGCAAAAAAGGATCAGGTGCTCATAAGTTATGAGCTGCTCAAGGCACCATATAAGGTGAAACTCTCCTTGAAACCATTCCTTGCCTTCAGAAGCATACATACTCTTACGCATAGGAATCCTGATGTAAGAGAGGATGGAATAGCCATTGAAAATGGCATTTCATACAGAATGTACAGGAATTTCCCCGATTTGAACATACAGTTCAGCAGAGACGATGTGAAATATCTCCATTCACCTCACTGGAATATGAATATTACCTATTCCGATGAGTACAGGAGGGGATTTGACTGCCGTGAGGATCTCTTTGTACCGGGCTATTTCGATGTGGAGATGGTTGAGGGTGATTCCGTAATATTGTCGGCATCGCTTGCAGTGGAAAAGGCTTCCGAACTTGCTGATGCTTTTGAAACCTCTGTAGCTTCAAGGAACTCCTCCATAAATTACCACGACCAGCTGGTATCCTGCGCCGACTCTCTTGTAACAAATCACTCCAGGAGAAAGATATGCTCAGGCCTTACCTGGATGCTCACCGGACTTCTCAGGGAGACCCTGCAGTCACTTGCGGGACTTACCCTTTACGGTCTGAATGACCCTGCACAGTATGAGGAGATTCTTGACAATCTTATTGAAGATGAGCAGCAGAGACTCTTTTACCGCACGACTCAGGTGGAATCGCCGCTCTATCTTGCGGTTTCATTGCAGAAGTACATTGAGTATGGTGCATCTGCCCAGAAGGTGTGGAGCAAGTACGGGGAGACGCTCAAGAAAGTGTTGAAAAGCTATCTGCCTGGTGTGAGAAGAGAGGTTGCCATGCATCCGAATGGCCTCCTTTGGGCGCAGATGGACGGAGTGGCGCTCTCGTGGATGAATGCATATATAAATGGCAGGGCTGTTACTGAGAGGAGTGGCTATCAGGTTGAGACCAACGCACTCTGGTACAATGCAATATGTTTTGCTGTGGATATGGAGAAAAACTCGCCGCAGTGTGACGAGGCGTTCGTGAAGGAGTGGGGCAGCATTTCACAGATGGTGCGCAGTTCGTTCCAGAAGTGCTTCTGGAATGAAAGAATGAAGTGTCTTGCCGATTATGTGAATAATGAGGGTCAACACCTGGAGGTGAGACCTAATCAGATATATGCTTTATGGGTGGATTACTCACCGGTTGATGAGGAGTTGTTCCCTCCAATAATGAATGTGATAAAGAACGAACTTGTAACGGCAAGGGGAATAAGAACCCTCTCGCCTCGCGATGTCAACTACAGGGGAGTATATAATGGAAGTCAGGTCGATAGAGATCTCGCATATCATCAGGGATCCACAAGAACATTCCTTCTTGAACCTTACGTTGAGGTTTCGTTCAGAATGAAGGGCGCCGCATTCTGGAAGAGGGCCGAGTGGCTGGTAGAGGGATTTTTTGAGGATTTGAACAAGCATGGAGTGGGGGCATTCTCCGAGCTTTACGACGGTGACCCTCCTCATGAGCCACATGGTGCCATATCTTCTGCTAGAAGTACTGCAGCATTGCTGGCGGTTGAGAGGATGCTTGAAAAATACAGGGAGGGGAGTCTATGAGAGTTCTGATGTTCGGTTGGGAGTTTCCTCCGCATATAGCCGGTGGTTTGGGAACAGCCTGCAAGGGTATTGTTGAGGGCTTGGCATACAATGGCGTTGAGACAATCTTCGTTATGCCAAAGGCAAGTGGTGATGAGGATCAGAGATGCACCAGAATCATTAATGCCAGCGATGTGGCTGTAGCATATAGATGCACCTCTGATGTTGATGAGTTCATAAATATGGTGAAATTCATTAGTGTCGATTCCAATATTGTTCCTTATGTGAATCCCGATGAATATTTCCAGGCCATTGAGAAGATGAAGCGCGAGTACTCGACCTCCTCAACCATAGGTTTCGGGCAGAAGTTCAATTTCTCAGGAAAATATGGTGCCAACCTCCTGGAAGAGGTATCAAGGTATGCACAGGTTGCTGCAACCATTGCTATGGAGCACTCAGCAGAGTTCGACCTGATTCATGCTCACGACTGGCTCACATATCTTGCCGGAATAGCGGCTAAGGAGATTACAGGGAAGCCTCTTGTTGTGCATGTGCATGCAACCTCGTTCGACAGGGGGACTGACGATATGGTTGATTCCCGTGTATATGCAATTGAGAAGAGGGGTATGGAGGTTGCCAACAGGGTTGTTACCGTGAGTGACCTCACAAGAAATATTGTAATCAATAAATACGGCATAGATCCGGGCAAGGTTGTAACCGTTCATAATGCGGTTGACTTCAGCGGAAGGGAGGATATGGATGTGCATCGCGGGGTAAGGGAGAAGGTTGTAACCTTCCTTGGCAGAATCACATACCAGAAGGGGCCTGAATACTTCATTGAGGCTGCGGCCAAAGTTCTCAAGAGGACTTCAAACGTACGATTTGTAATGGCCGGAAGCGGAGACATGATGGAAAGGGCAGTACGCCAGGTTGCCAGATTGGGAATAGCCGACCGCTTCCATTTCACCGGATTCCTCAAGGGAAACGATGTACAGAGAATGTTTGCGCTTTCAGATGTTTACATCATGCCTTCTGTTTCAGAACCTTTCGGTATTTCGCCTCTGGAGGCTATGCGTACGAACGTGCCGTCAATAATATCGAAGCAGTCTGGAGCTGCGGAGGTGCTTACGTATGCTTTGAAGGTCGATTTTTGGGATGTTGACACTCTGGCGGACCAGATATATGCACTTGTTACCTATCCGGCACTCTCGGCATTTGCTGCCAGGGAGGGTATGGCTGAGGTGAACAACATCAAGTGGAACAACGCAACGGTTAAGTTAAAAGAGATATACCAGACACTATTATGAGCAAGTCAATATGTTTGTTTTTTGAGCTGAACCAGCCTGTAAGGTTGCGCTCATACAAGTTCTTTGATATAGGAAAGGACTCTCATTATTATGATCCTTTTGCTTCAAGAACTGAAGTGCGCAAGATGGTACAGAGGTGTTATTTGCCGGCTAACGCTATATTGCTTGATGCAATAAGGCGCAGCAATGGTGCTGTGAAGGTGGCTTTCTCAATGCCTGGTACTGCCATTGAGCAGCTTGAGAGATATGCGCCTGACGTAATGGATAGTTTCAGGGAGCTTGCACAGACCGGTTGTGTTGAGTTCTTGTGTGAAACTTACTTCCACTCCATATCATCTCTTATAAGCGAGCAGGAGTTCAGGCATCAGGTTGAAAAGCATAGGGAGTGTGTGGCCTCTGTTTTCGGTCAGACTCCTCAATGCTTCCGCAATACCGATTTCATCTATTCCAACCACATTGGCAAAATGGTGTATGATATGGGCTTCAATACCGTTCTTGCAGAGGGTGGAAAGCATGTCATGGGATGGCAGAGCCCTAACTGGCTCTATAGAAATCCGGTTGAGAAGGGGCAGACGCTTCTTCTGCGCAACTATTCGCTGAGTGATGACATATCCCTCAGATTCAGTGACAGAAGCTGGAACGAGTGGCCTCTCAGTGCTGAAAAATATGTGAGTTGGATTGAGCAGGCCGAAGGTGATATTGTTAATCTTTTTATGGATTATGAAACACTCGGCCACTTCAATCCTGCAGAGAGCGGTATACTGGAATTCTTCAAGAGTTTCCTTGCAAGGGTGGTTGAAAACGAAAATCTGGAGTTTACAACCCCGTCTGAGGCTGTGCGGAATTTCAAGCCGGTAGCTGAGATCTCAATAGCCGAACCTGAATCGTGGCTCAATGAGGAGAGGGATATCAGTGACTGGTTGGGAAATGATCTTCAAACAGAGGCCAGCAACAAGCTATATTCGCTCATTGAAAACCTCTCTGTACTTGGCAGAGATGATTTGTGGAGTGACTTCGGGGCTCTTCAGGATGCCGATTTACTCTACTATATGTCAAGCAGGTTCTTCAAGAAAGAGGCAAGAATGAGGTGGAACTCACCATACGAAACTCCTTATGATGCGTTCATCAATTATATGAATGTTCTGAGCGACCTTATTATCAGGGTGAACAATGCAATGAATGAGAGGTAAATCCGCAAGTAATAAATAGAAAACAAATAACATCTAATATTGTTAAACATATATGTACAACTCTTTATCAAACTCTCCTATTTGGAAGAGCGTAATGGTTACCAGGCAGTTGCCTGAAGCTTTGTCGGGATTGGAAGTTCTGTGCAAGAACCTCTGGTGGTGCTGGAACGACAGCGCCAAAGCACTTTTTGCATCAATAGACAGGGAGATGTGGCACAATTCAGGCCACAATCCAATGGTCATTCTTGATAAGGTGAGCATAAAGCGCTATAACGTGCTTGCCAAAGATAGTGCCTTCTTAGCGCAGCTTGGTGCTGTAATGAGGGAATTCAATGAGTATATGGCCAAGAAGAGTGAGCGTGTTGAGCCCTCTGTTGGATACTTCTGTATGGAGTACGGCCTTGACACCTCATTGAAGATATACTCCGGTGGATTGGGTATTCTGGCAGGAGACTACCTGAAGGAGACAAGCGACATGAATGTTAATCTTGTTGCTGTTGGCCTTTTCTACAAATATGGATACTTCACCCAGAAAATAACTGCTCTGGGAAATCAGGAGGCACAGTATGATGCTCAGGATTTCATGAAATCTCCTGCACAGCCTGTGCTTGACAGTGAAGGGAACTGGATGAAAGTGAGAGTGGGGATGCCAGGCAGGGATATGTTTGCCAGAATATGGAGGGTTGATGTAGGAAGAACAGAACTCTATTTGCTTGATACTGACTTTGAAGACAACCAACCTGAAGATAGGCAGGTTACCCACCACCTTTATGGAGGAGATTGGGAGAACCGTCTGAAGCAGGAGATTCTCCTTGGAATAGGAGGAGTAAGGGCACTTCGCGTATTGGGCAAGAATCCTACCATTTTCCACTACAACGAGGGACATGCCGCTTTTGCCGCGCTTGAGAGGTTGAAAGAGTATGTTCAGCAGCAGCACCTCTCTTTTTCTGAAGCTCTTGAGGTTGTAAAGGCTTCCAGCCTCTTTACCACCCATACACCGGTTCCTGCTGGACATGATGCATTTACCGATGAATTTATGGGCCGGTACCTCGCTGTGTTTACAGGATACCTGAATATAGATTGGAGAAAGTTCATGTCTCTTGGTAAGGTTAATCCAGACAATACAGAGGAGAAATTCAGCATGAGCAATCTTGCTGCCAATGTATCTCAGAATGTGAATGGAGTTTCAATGCTTCATGGAGAGGTAAGCAAGGAGATTTTCTCAAATCTTTATCCGGGGTACCTCCCTGAGGAGTTGTATATAAGTTACGTAACCAACGGTGTACACTATTCGACATGGGCATCCGCTCTCTGGAAAAAGCTTCATGCCAGAGTATTCGGCAGCGATTTTCAGACCCATCACTATGACAAATCATGTTTCGACGGTGTATATCAGCTCTCCGATGAGGAGGTATGGGATACACGCATGTCGTTGAAGAAGTCTCTTACCAATACCATAAGGGAGCGTTTGATTGATGCAACAATGAGCGCCCACTACTCACCAAAGCAGAAGGTTGCCATTGCTGAGGCGTGGAGGGAAGATGCGCTAACAATAGGTTTCGCACGCCGCTTTGCCACATACAAGAGAGCAACGCTGCTCTTCTCTGACCTTGACCGTCTTGATGCAATTGTGAACAACCCTGAACGTCCTGTTCAGTTCATCTTTGCCGGCAAGGCACACCCTGCCGATGGAATGGGCCAGGACTTTATGAGACAGGTCATTGAAATATCAAAGCAGGAGCGTTTCATCGGTAAGATTATCTTCATTCCTGGATATGACATTAACCTTGCAAAGAGAATGGTACAGGGAGTGGATGTGTGGTTGAACAACCCAACCAGGCCTCTTGAGGCATCAGGAACTTCCGGAGAGAAGGCTTCAATGAATGGTGTAATGCACTTCTCAGTTCTTGATGGATGGTGGGTAGAGGGCTATAAGGAGAATGCCGGATGGGCACTTCCGCAAGAGGCCCGTTATGACGACGCCAACTATCAGAACGAGCTGGATGCGTCATTCATATACTATATCATTGAGAATGAAATAGCACCTGCATATTACAATGTTGACAAGTCTACCGGACGCTCATCACAGTGGATAGGATATATAAAGAATACCATTGCCAAGGTTGCAAGCAACTTTACCACCAACAGGATGCTCACCGATTATTGCAATCAGTACTACATACCTCAGTCCAAGAGGTTTGAATCAATATGCAGCAATGACTACGCCATTACAAAGGAGATAGTGGCATGGAAAGATCGCGTTTGTGCGGAGTGGAACAATATTCATGTAATATCATGCAAGAGACCGGAGTCATCATATACACTCTCTCCTGACGGTATGCTCAAGTCGGAGGTGGTAGTTGATCTCAGGAGGCTCAAACCTGATGATGTGGGAGTTGAAATGCTCTTCACCACTGTTGACAGACACGGCAAATACCATATTCAGGAGGTAAGCCAGTTCTCTTTGGAGAAGTACGAGGATGGAATAGCAACATTTGCAACATCAATACAGCCGGAGAGAACGGGTATGTACGACGTAGGAATAAGAATTTATCCGAAGAACGACCTGTTGCCTCACAGACAGGATCTTCCATTTGTAAAATGGTTGTAGAGAATTTATTAAGCCCTGAAAGTTCAGCTGACCTTCAGGGCTTTAAAATATAATTTCAGTTTCTATTCCAGAATCTTCTTAACGTTGAAGATTGGGCGTCTCTTGACTTCTGAATATATCTTCCCAATGTATATTCCCAGGACTCCCATTGCCACCAGTATCACTCCGCCAACAAACCAAACACTGAGCATGAGTGATGCCCATCCGTGAACTGCGGTATGAACTACGAGCGAATAAACGACATATCCGGCAATGATAAGGCTTATGAATATGAAGACAAGCCCTGCGCTTACCATGAGCGATAGCGGCTTTGTGCTGAATGACGTTATTCCATCAAGTGCAAGGTTGAGCATCTTGCTCAATGTATACTTGGAAACACCTGCCTCCCTCTCTCCAATTACATCATCCACAGTTGTGGAGTTGAAACCTATGAGGGGTATCATACCGCGCAAATAGAGATTTCTTTCAGGATAGCATGAGAGGGCCTGAAGCACCCTGCGGCTCAGGAAACGGAAATCGGCATGGTTGTATACCATGTCAACGCCCATGTTCTGCTGCAGTTTGTAGAAGGCTTCGGCGCTTTTGCGTTTGAGAAATCCGTCAGCGGCCCTGCTTACCTTCACTCCGTAAACCACGTCGTTGCCATGCTCGTAGGCATCAACCATCTTCTCAATACATGCTATGTCATCCTGAAGGTCGGCATCAATTGTAACCACGCCATCGGCCCAATCCTTTGCAGTCATCATACCTGCCATTATTGCTCTCTGATGGCCTACATTGTGGGCCAGGTCAAGACCCTTGACAAAAGGGTTCTGCTCATGAAGTTTTTCAATAAGCTGCCAGGTTGAATCCTTTGACCCATCATTTACAAAGAGAACGAAACTCTCTTTTGAGATCTTCCCTTTTGAAATGAGATCATCGAAAAGTTCTTTGAGCCTCTCGGTGCTCTTTGCAAGAACCTCCTCCTCATTGTAGCATGGTGATACAATACCCAGTTTTATCATAGTTGGTATCAGGTTTATTGTTTTGCTTTTATGGAATCAATTTTTGCCTTTGCATACTCCTTGTATGTTGTGAAGCACTCTCCTCTCTCTTGCAACATTTCAATAAGTTTTTCAAGACGGGAGCACATCTCCATTCCGCTGTGGTTACGAATTATGAAAGGCATCTTGAACTGAGTATTTGCCTTCAAATCATAGAATTCCCATGGGTGGAAATAGGTGACAAAGCAGTCGGAATCGCTCAATGACCACTTTACAAAGAGGTGATACAGCCATTGAGGCAAATTGTGAAGGGCGAGCCAGAAAAGAGGGAAACGGATGAGCGGTGTAACTGATGCTGGAATCTGGAGTACGTTCCCCTTCATGAATGGATGCCTTGGAGTGGTAAGGTGCATATATCTTCCTGGAATGAAGGCAGGGTTGAGGGATGTGTTGTAGATATATCCGTTCGACTCTATTTCTTCATCACTCACAGGAAACATTCTGGGCTGCCTGTAACCAAGGGACTCCAAACCCAGTTTCTCCTTTATTATCTCCTTTACCCTTCTTACGTCGGTAGGTTGCGGATTCCAGTGGTCAACTCCGTGAGAAGCCACCTCATGCCCGCTCTTTATGATACGCTCCATTATTTGTGGAGCATTGAGGACAAAATTCCCCGTACAGAAGAATGTGGCCTTTACGCCCTTTTTGTCAAGCACGTCAAGTATCCTTGAAGTACCCTCAATTGAAACGGCCATTCCCTCTTCAAGTGAGAATTCAACACCATGCTCTTTTGGAACATCAAACTCCTCTGTATCAAAACTTAACAGTATCATATCAGGCAAAGATACAAAAATCCTCCGGAACGGCTTGCAAAAAACCGGATTCCGGAGGAGTGATTGTTCAATTAGTCAACAACAACTCTCTTTATACGTTTTGCAACTGATGTGAATATCTCGTATGGAATTGTATCAAGAATCCTTGCAAGGTCGTTTGCGTGTGGTTTGTCGCCGAAAATGGTAACTGTGTCACCCACCTTGGCATTTGCCTTGGTAACATCAATCATACACATATCCATGCAGATGTTTCCAATTGTAGGACACATTACGCCATTGACGCAGAACTGTGCATTGCCTCTGCCAAGGTGGCGGTTGATACCGTCTGCATAGCCGAGTGGAAGGGTTGCAATAATTGTCTTTCCCTCCGGATGGAGTCTGCCCCAACGTCCGTATCCAACTGTACCGTCGGTAACTTCAAGCTCTTTGATCTGGAGAATCTTGCATTTGAGAGAAGCTGCAGGTTTAAGCAGGTTCTGGTCAACGAAGCTGATACCATAGATACCCACGCCAAGACGGCACATATCCATCTGGTACTCGCTGAATCTCTCCTGACCAGGTGAGTTGAGAATATGGTGAATAGGTTTGTTCTTGCAAACCGCATCAATCTGTGGAGCCATCTTCTGGTAGAGCTTTATCTGGCTGAGTGTGAACTCATCCCACTCAGGACAATCTGCAACGCAGAGATGTGAATATATTGACTGTACCTTTACGTTCTTGTTACCTTTGAGGTTCTCAATGAGGGCAGGAAGCTCCTTCTCCATAAAACCAAGACGGTGCATGCCTGTATCGAGCTTGATATGAACAGGATAGTCGGTTACGTTCATCTCCTTGAGAACGTTTGTGAAGAACTCAAGGCTGTAGAGGTTAGGAATACCCGGCTCAAGGTTATACTCAACCATCTCCTTGTAGTAGTCAGTACCGGTTGTGAGAATGAGAATAGGAAGTTTGATTCCTCCCTTGCGGAGTTCAATTCCTTCAATTGGGTGTGCAACTGCAAAGTAATCGGCACCCTCCTTCTCCATAAGCTTTGCAAACTCAACGGCTCCGTGTCCGTATGCGTTGGCCTTTATGAGAATCAGAAGTTTTGTGGAAGGTTTCAGTTTGCTTCTGAAGTACCTGTAGTTGTGGACGCAGTTCTTGTAGCTTATTTCCAACTGCGCAAATGTGTGCTCTGTTTCCATTTTATGTTATTATTACTATTGGACTTGACTTGGACTTGCAAATGTGGCTAGTTATCAAACACTTTCCACTTCTCTGCAAGGGCAGGCAAAGATACGAAAAAATAGCCTGCGGTATATCCCGCAGGCTAAAAATTCAAATCATCAAAGCGCTATTGTTATTTGCTTGCCTCAACAGAAGCTTTTCTGAAATCCTTCATAAGTTTTGAAAGATTCAAAGCAGCCTTTCTTGCTCTTGTGCCGGCAGCTTTGTTACCTTTATTCAACTGAGCGTCAGCATTAACTGTGAAGTTCTCGATTTCAACTTTGATCTGATCAATAAGCTCTTTCATTTAAGTATGTATTTAATGGTTAGTAATTTCTTCCTCAAAATTATAGAGAAAAATATTATAAAACAAAATATTCGTGCAATTATTTTACTCTAACTTTATTTCCAGGGTAAATTTTTGTCTTTGTTGTCATCTTGTTAAGTTTCAACAGTTTTGAAAGAGAGATATTGTGCTTTGCAGCAATCTTAGACAGAGTGTCTCCTTTCCTCACTTTGTAGTATACCGGACCCTCTTTCTCCTTCTCAGGTTGAACAGTGGTGGCTTGCTCATTGGCCTCGGCGTCACTGCTAACAGAATTGTTTGTAACATCATTATTTGCTGTGGCTGTTGTTGATGCAGTTGTTGCTGTTTGCGAGGTGGTTTGAGCCGTCGCTGACGAACTCTGCTTTGTTGAAGTGGATGACTTCTTGCTTGGGCCTCCATTCCTGTAGATGACCAACTTTTGTCCAACACGGAGCTTGTTGGCACTCTTGATGTGATTCCACTTCATTATCTGCTTCGATGTCACCCCATACTTCTTGGCAATCTTTCCAAGAGTTTCACCTCGTTTCACCTTGTGCGTGATGCTGCCGCCATCGTCGTATGAACTTGCGTTACGCATGTTGGCATAGACAATTGGGTTGAAATAAACAGAGTCCTTATAGGTGTAAATCTCTTTCTCATGATCAACGTATGCTGCTGTATACTGGTGAGGAATAGTAAGAATGTAGGTCCTCTCATTGCCAGGAATAATATCCTTTATGTATTGCGGGTTGAGAATTCTCAAAGTCTCCATAGGAATACCCACAAGTTCTGAAATCTGTCCGAAATGAAGATTCTTCTTAACCTCAAATGTATCAACCTGAGCTGGCATTGTATATGGAGCCATAGGCTTGAGGTTGTAGTCCTTGTAGTATTTCAGCAGGTAGAGTGCACCTACAAAGGCAGGCACATATCCTCTTGTCTCTCTTGGAAGGTAAGGATAAAGATCCCAGAAGGCTGTTGAACCACCGCATCTGCGAATGGCCTTCAGTACGTTTCCAGAGCCGCAGTTGTATGATGAAATGGCAAGTGCCCAATCTCCGAACACTATGTATGAATCGCGAAGATAGCGTGCTGCTGCATCGCAGGCCTTTATAGGGTCGAGTCGCTCATCAACGAATGAGTTTATTGTGAGTCCGTAGAATTTGCCTGTCCTGTACATGAACTGCCACATTCCCATTGCCTTTGCTCTTGATCTGGCAACAGGATTGAATCCTGACTCAATGATTGCCATTGCCTTCAACTCCTTTGGAAGGCCGTACTTGTCAAATATCTCCTCAAAAATAGGCAGATAGTACTCTCCAAGAGCAAGAACTTTGGAACTGAAGGTGGGCATCTTCTCGGTATAGAGAATTATGTAGTTCCTTACTACGTGATTGTATGGAATAGGAATGTAAGAGTTCAGCCTCTTGATTTTGCGGATGTACACCGAATCAGGAATGCTCGATGTATATTCGGTCTCCTCCGCAATATAAATATCGTCGTATGAGAATGTGCTCCTCCTATTGTACCATTGGCTCAGAAGAGAGTCAACGTTCTCACCCGGATTCGGGTTATCGAAGAACTCTGAATTGAAGAATCCCAACTCGCCAGGGTTAAGGGAGTCGGCATCGTCAATGGCCTCAGCTGTGTCTGCGGTTATGAGCATCAGGGAATCAACCATATATCTCAATCTCTTAACCTCTTCCTGCAGTTCCTTTTTGCTGAGTCTCTTCTCGTATGTCTGAGAAAATGCTTCGGTAGAGACCAAAAAAGCAACAACAGCAGCCATTGCCAGCGAAATACATCTAAATCCTCCCTTTTGTTTCATCATATCAATGCTAAAATTTAAATCCTATTGTCATTCCAAGCGCACTCTCCTGAACGGGTGAGTAGCCGTTTCCGGTAGGTATTACGGTTGCAGGAGCATCTCCTTCTCCCTGAACAACGGCAATGGAACTCTGCGCGGCCGGTTCTATTACCGTTGGGGCAACCGTGACTCCCATATCATCCGATATATCATAATCGCTCATATGGGCGAAAACATTGGCATCAATGATATTGAGTGCATAAACCAGAATGGTGGCTATTACCGAGTAGTCGCGGTATCTTCTGTGTTTGTCGCGGTACCATATTATATCGCTTTTGCTTAGCCCTCCGGTCCAGGTATGTTCAGGATCCTCACATGCCCCCTTATACATATTCTTGTACCTGATATACTGCTGCTGGTTGAAGGCCCAGAAATATGCGCAGGCTCCGAACCCTGCATAGAATATTGGTATTTTCCAGTAATCTCCGTTTGCCGCCTGCCCAAGTCCGGGAAGCATGGCGGAGTATATGGCATGACGTGCCGGCAGAGGATTTTTCTCGCTCTTGTAACATATCACGCCATCGAGCAGTGTTGCATAATACACGGCAGCTGCTCCAACAATGCAGGCTGTTCTTATGTTTTTGCTCCCCTGGGAACCTGTATTCTGATGATGCTGGTTGGCAAGTACGGCTCCGGTAATGCATCCTCCAAGAGTTCCATATATTATGGGGAGTTTCCAGGTTTGTCTGTTGTATATCTGGGAGGTGCCCGGCATCAGTATTGAACCGAAGAAACTATGCTGGACCTTCAGGGAATCCCTTATTGCAAGGCCATGGAAGTAATCCTTTATGCCGAACATCTTTTCTCTGCCGGTAGTGTCCCTGTAGGTGGTGTCAGACTGGTTCTCGTTGCTTGTGACTAATCCGCTCCCGGGAACTCCTTGTGTGGCGAATGTTCCGGCGGCAAGATTGTTGTGCTGGGCAAATGAGGATATGGCGCAGATGCACAGCAATGCTATAACCAATATGCATCTGCTGAATGCTCCTGCTCCTTTGCTCCTGCTCCGCGTTCTTGCCATTGCTGAAAAAATCAAAGCCCTGCCTTTTCAATTGCACCGAGGAACTCCTCTATTTGGGCGTCCGATGCAAAACTTATTGTCAATGTTCCTCTTCCCGATTTCTGGCGGTTTACCGTAACGCTGTTGTTGAAGTATTTTCCAAGGCTCTCAACAACCTTGAAGTAACTTTCAGGAAGATCTGTGTACTCCTCGTTATGCTGCTGTTTCTCCTCCTGCGCGCCACCGCTCTTACCAAGAAGTTTCTCGGTCATCTTCTTTATAATTGCCTCAACCGCCCTTACCGAGAGGCCCTTTTCAATGATAAGATTGGTCATCTTTATCTGGTCCTTCTCCTTCTCCAGAGAGAGAATGCATTTGGCGTGCCCCATGCTTATGCTGCCCTTGCGTATAGCCAGCTGAATAGGAGCCGGAAGTTTGAGCAGGCGCAGGTAGTTGGTTACACTGGCCCTCTTCTTGCCAACTCTGGTTGCCATTGCATCCTGGGTGAGTTTGCATTCGTCAATAAGCCTCTGGAATGAGAGTGCAATTTCTATGGCGTCGAGATTCTCTCTCTGGATGTTCTCCACAATTGCCATCTCGAGCATTCCGGTATCGTCACTCTTTCTTATGTATGCCGGAATCTTCTTCAGACCCGCCATTTTTGAAGCCCTCCAGCGTCTCTCTCCGCTAATGATCTGGAATCCTCCACCGGTAACAGGTCTCAAAGTTATAGGCTGGATGAGCCCCATGAGCGCTATGGAAGATGCCAGTTCCTCCAATGCCTCCTGGTTGAATTCGGTTCTGGGCTGGAAAGGATTGACATCAATAAGGTCAATGTCAATGTTGTCAATTGATGTGAGCGGCGACTGCTGAACCTTCTGCTGTTGGTTCTGGCTGCTTACATAACTGTTTGAGATAAGTGCGTCAAGACCCTTTCCCAAACCTGCTGGAATCTTTGGCATAAATGTTCGTTTTATTTGTTACTCCTTCTCCGCATTTCCGGCAGCCTCCTCCTTTGAAAGAAGTTCTTTTGCCAGGTTCAAATAGCTTACTGCACCTGCCGACATTGCATCATACAGAATGGCCGGTTTACCATGGCTGGGTGCCTCTGCAAGCCTTACGTTGCGGCCTATTGTTGTTTCGAACACCATTGCGCCGAAGTGCTTCTTCACATCATCCACAACCTGGTTCGCCGATTTGAGTATACTGCTGTACATTGTGAGCAGGAATCCCTCAATTGCAAGTGAAGGGTTGAGTCTCTGTTGAACAATTTGGAGGGTGTTGAGAAGTTTCCCAAGACCCTCAAGGGCAAAGTATTCGCACTGTACAGGAATTATTACGGAATCAGATGCCGAGAGCGAGTTTACCGTAATGAGTCCCAGAGATGGAGAACAATCTATTATAATGTAGTCATAATCATCCTTGACAAGGGATATTGCCTTTTTCAGAATGAGTTCACGCTCCTGCATCTGGAGCATCTCAATTTCAGCACCTACAAGGTTTATGTGCGACGGAGCCAGTTTGAGATTCTTTAGTTCGGAGTCAAGAATTATGTCAGAAAGGTGCTTCTTCTCTATTAAAACCTCATAAAGGGTATTCCCATCTTCAGAATTAGGGTTAAAATTGAGTCCCGAGGTGCTGTTGGCCTGTGGGTCAGCATCTATGAGCAGAACTCTTTTGTCAAGCACGGCAAGGCTGGCTGAGAGGTTTATGGCGGTGGTTGTCTTGCCTACCCCTCCCTTCTGGTTTGCTATTGCTATAATTTTTCCCATATTAACTATATGATATGTATCTGGCAAAATTAACAAATCATTTCCAATGCCCGTAGTTTTTGTTAATTTTGTATCCAAAAGTTATAAACAAATGAACAACGAAACCTGGATGGTAATAGTCAATCCCAAAGCCGGCAGCGGTCGCGGCCTGAAGGATTGGCCCGCCATTTCAAACAGAATGTACCAGAGAGGCGTCAAGTTCACATGCCTCTTTACCGAGCACAAATATCACGCCGTAGAGCTTACAGTAAAGGCAATAAATGACGGATTCAGGTACATTGTTGCAATTGGAGGAGATGGAACGGTTCACGAAGTGGTGAATGGAATCTTCATTCAAAAGGCGGCTCCAACAACCGATATTCATCTTGCAGTTATTCCAACCGGTACGGGAAATGACTGGATAAGGATGTTCGGCATAAGCAGAACCTATACTGAGGCGGTTGAATCGCTGGTGGCCTGCCGTACAGTGGTGCAGGATGTGGCGCGTGTCACATTCTATGAGACTCTGGTGGAACATATGAGGTATATGGCCAATGTGGCAGGACTCGGGTATGATGCGGTTGTCAATTTGAAATACAACCGGCTCAAGGACAAAGGGAGGTATGGTAAGTGGCTATATTTGCGCAGTACACTATCGACCTTTGTAGGGTATAGGGCAAAGCATTTTGACATTACGGTTGACGGCAAGCCGTTCTACAGCGGGCCGGTCTTCTCGGGTGCGGTTGGAATTGGAAAGTACAACGGAGGCGGCATGCAGCAGACTCCTATGGCCGAAGTGAACGATGGGCTCATGGACCTCACCGTAATAAAGAGAATGAGCAAGCTCAGGATTCTGAGGAATTTCAGGCTTCTCTACTCCGGTTCAATATATGACGTTCCAAAGGTGCTTCATGCACAAGCCAAGCGAATAGAGATAACCACGCGCCCTCAGACAAGAATAGAGATTGACGGCGAGGCTGTTGGAGAGTCATCTTTTACATTCGAGCTCGTCCCTTCAAGCATAAAGGTTGTGGTTGGAACAAAATACAGGAACAACTGGTAGCTGCCATTCAATGCAGTTTCGCTTGGAATCATTTCAAAACAGGTTCTTATAACATCAACAAAACGGAATCAAACAATATCATGAACGGAAATATGAATATCATACGCAGAACTCTTTGCTCTTTGCTTCTGCTTCTTGTAGCGGCATTCGCATATTCACAGGAGATTTCAAAGAGCCAGATGGTGGAACTTGTAGTCAAGGCAGCATCTGATGAGGGGCTGAAAATCGTATCATTCGATACCACCCTTACGGTTGCACCCAAACTGGAGAAACTCTACAAGTACAAGATTCTCTTTCTTATAGAGCAGCCAATTGACCATAACAACCCATCTGTTGGGAGCTTTGCACAGCAGTTCGTCCTCTTCCACAGGGATGCACTCCGCCCTATGGTTCAAATTACCGAAGGATATACAGGACGTGGAGCCAACCCTAAATATACCAACGAACTCTGCCCTATGCTTGAGGCCAATATGGTTGAAGTTGAGCACCGCTATTTCGGCAATTCAGTACCGCAACTGGCAAAATTCCCCTCAGAAAATGGAGAAATCACCCATGAGAATCTCAACTGGGACTATATGACCTCAAAGCAGGCCGCTGCCGACCACCACAACGTGAACAGAGTGCTTCGTCACATATACACCGGCAAATGGGTGGCAACCGGAATAAGCAAAGGCGGACAGACCGCAATGTTCTACACAGCATACTACCCGTCCGATATGGATGTATCCGTACCGTATGTGGGCCCTGTATGCCGCGCACTTGAGGATGGCCGTCACGAACCATTTTTAAGTGAAACCGTTGCCAACCAGGCCGATAGAGATAAAATCCTTGCTTTTCAGCGCGCTGTGCTTATGCGCCGCCCGGCAATGGAGGCCCTGCTCGTGAAGATGAGCGAACGCGACGGGCTTGAGTACAGGGTTCCGATCTCCGAGGTGCTGGATATGACCGTTCTGGAGTTCCCTTTCGCCTTCTGGCAGTGGGGCAGGAATACAGCTGACATACCGGCTGCTGACACACTCTCCGACCAGGCAATGTTCGATTATGTGCAGGAGGTTGCCGGAAGCGACTACTTTGCAAAGGAGAAGCAGACATCACCATTCTATGTTCAGGCAGCAAAGGAGCTTGGATATTACGGATATGATGTGGAGCCGCTGAAGGATCTGCTTACAATAAAGAGTGCCGCCGGATATCTCAACAGAATAATGATGCCTACATCGCAGCGTTTTGAGTTTGACCCATATCTATGCAATGACATCAATGAATTTCTTGGCAAGTGTGGCAACAGAATGATGTTTATATATGGCGAGCGAGACCCTTGGAGCAGCGTTATGCCTGTTGCACCGGTGGAGAACGAGAAACTCAAGGCCGAAGGGAGGGGCAGGAGCACAATGATACTCTATATAAACACCAAGGAGTACGGACACAGGGCAAGAATAGCGAATCTGCCCGACAATCGGAGGGAAGAGGCTGTTCAGACACTTAAAAGCTGGCTTGAATTGCAGTAGGAGCAGATATGTGCATTATTTGTAATTATTAATATACGGAGTTATCTTTGAATAAAATAGAGGGTATGGAGAACTACATAGTATCGGCGAGAAAATACAGGCCACAGAGCTTTTCAACACTTATTGGGCAGGATGGAATTGCCACCACACTTAAAAATGCCATAAAAAGGGGCAAGTTGGCGCATGCATATCTCTTCTGCGGCCCGAGGGGCGTTGGTAAGACAACATCGGCAAGAATCTTCGCCAAGATAATAAACTGCGAGAATCCGGGTGAGAATCTTGAGCCGTGCGGAGAGTGTGAGAGCTGCCGCTCGTTTGCACAGGGACGCTCATACTGCATCCACGAGCTCGATGCCGCCTCCAACAACTCCGTTGACGACATAAGAGCCCTTACCGAGAAGGTGCAGATTCCACCGCAAATAGGGCGTTACAGCGTATATATCATAGATGAGGTTCACATGCTCTCGCAGCAAGCCTTCAATGCCTTTCTCAAAACGCTTGAGGAGCCACCTGAGTATGCCATATTCATTCTTGCAACTACAGAGAAGCATAAGATTCTTCCTACAATTCTGAGCCGTTGCCAAACCTACGACTTCAACCGTATAGGGGTTGAGGATATAGTAAAAAATATCAGGGACATAGCGCAGAAGGAGGGGGTTTCAATTGATGAGGAGTCAATGCACGTAATTGCAGCCAAGGCCGATGGAGCTATGCGCGATGCACTTACGCTCTTTGACCAGACCGTGGCCTTCTGCGGAAACAGTATCTCATATTCACAGGTCATAAAGAACCTGAACGTTCTTGACTACGACTATTACTTCAATATAATAAGGAGTTCGCTCTCCGGGAAATATACGCTGAGCCTCACGCTCTTTGACGAGATACTCTCAAAAGGGTTCAATGCACAGCACTTTGTAGGAGGGTTGGCCAACCATTTGAGGAACCTTCTGGTGTGCAAGGATACAGCAACGGTGAAGCTGCTTGAAATGGCACCTGCCATAGCGGCAAAGTACCTTGAGCAGGCCTCTGTATGCAGCATCAAATTCCTGTTTGATGCCCTTGCCGCAGCCACCAAGTGTGAAATAGAGTATAAGAACAGCCCTAACCAGAGGCTTCTTGTCGAGTTCCTTCTGGTTAAGCTTGCAAGCATTTCAGCTCCTTTGCAGGAGGGTACTGCTCCAATGGCTGTACCTATAGCGGCTGCGCCTGTGGTAGCACCTGAACCTGCACCAGAGCCTGTTGTTGAACCAGCACGCGTTGTTGTGCAAGAGCCAGAGTCTGTTTCTGAACCAGCGCCGGTAGCGGAACCGGAGTCAGTGGTGGAACCAGCGCCAGAATCGGTAGCAGAACTTGAGCCGGTAGCAGAGGCAGTTTCCCATTCAGCATCTGTGGTTGGTACATCAATAAGAGATTTGATGAACCAAAGAAAGCAGCAGGAAGAGAGTCAGGAGTCTGTTCAGACACAGCCTGAAGTTGTAGAGGAGAAACCTCAGATTTCAATGGAACAGTTGAATGATGCCTGGAAACAGATGTCTGCCGCAAACGAAGTTTCGCAGTTCCCTAACCTCGTTGCCGCAATTCTGGCAACTAAACCTGTATTGAAGGAAGATGGCACTACAATTGTATTTCCTGTAACCAACATTGCACAGAAGAGCTGGATAGAGAGAAAGGTGCTCTTCACCCTTGAGGGAATACTGAAGAGGCTTCTGAGCACCCCTGATTTGAAACTTTTGGTTGAAGCGGTGGCGCCAAGTGAGGCAGCAAAGCCAAAGGCACCATATATGCCATACGAAAAGGATGCCCACCTTCAGAAGAACTATCCGGAGTATGCTGAGTTGAAGAGAGAGCTGGAGCTTGATTTGAAATAATGTTATTATGAGACTATATACACAGAATCTTGTCAAGAAATACGGTATGAGAACCGTAGTGAAGGGGGCTTCAATTGAGGTGGAGCAGGGTGAAATTGTTGGATTGCTGGGTCCTAACGGAGCTGGAAAGACCACCAGTTTCTATATGATTACCGGACTCATAAAACCCAACTCTGGAAGAATATTTCTTGACAATGAGGAGCTTACAGATCTCCCTATGTATCAGAGGGCGCAGAGGGGCGTAGGATATCTTGCCCAGGAGGCTTCCGTATTCAGGAAGATGAGTGTTGAAGACAATATAATGTCTGTAATGCAGTTGGCAAAGCATATTTCACCTGAAGAGAGGCTGGAGAAGCTTGAAAACCTCATAGCTGAGTTCGGATTGCAGAAGGTGCGCAAAAGTTTCGGAATACAGCTCTCGGGAGGAGAGAGAAGACGTTGCGAAATTGCACGTGCACTGGCAATTGACCCTAAGTTCATACTTCTCGATGAGCCGTTTGCGGGAGTTGATCCTATTGCAGTGGAGGATATTCAGCACATTATTGCAAAGCTCAAGAAGAAGAACATTGGAATTGTAATTACCGACCATAACGTTCACGAGACACTTGCCATTACCGACCGTGCATATCTGCTCTATGAGGGATCCATTCTTGTAAGTGGAACACCTGAGGAGTTGGCAAATAATCCGGAGGTGCGCAAACGCTATCTCGGGCAGAACTTCGAGCTTAGGAAGGCTGTGCTCCATGAGCGTCCGGAAGATCAGGAGGGGGTAATGGCTGAGGATATGGCCCGTGAGAAATAGTAGGGGAAAGTTCAAAACAGATTCTTAGTTAAAGAGTGTCCCGAAAAGGAGGGCGTTGAATGATATAACATGAGAGGGTCCGGAGTTAAGGTAATGGGAATCATCAACCTCAATGATGACTCTTTCTGGGCTGGGAGCAGATGCAACGGGAGGCAGTTAGGCTCCAGAGTTGAGCAGATGCTCAAGGATGGCGCAGATATCCTGGATTTTGGAGCAGTTTCAACCAGACCCGGTTCTGAGGAGGTTGGCCTTGAGGAGGAGTGGAGAAGAATTTCGGCGCCGCTGCGGATTCTCAAATCAATGGGACTTCCTTCGGGAATCTTCTCCTTCGATACTTTCAGGGCAGAAATTGTTGACCGCATACTTCAGGAACTAGGATATAGTATTATTGTAAACGATATAATGGCCGGAGGCTTCAGCACCTGGGTGGTGAGCGGGAAGTGCAGTATGGAGCTTGGAGGCGGAAATTGTGATGCGGCATTTGTGAGCCCGATGCTCGCATTGGTGGGAAGGCACTCCCTTCCATACATTGCAATGCACATGAAGGGAACGCCGCAGACAATGCAGAACTATTGCAACTATGAGCAGGGCGTGGTGGAGGATGTGCTGGAGTATTTCAGCAGATTCAATGCAGTGGCGGAAAGATACGGTGTCAAGGATTATCTGCTCGACCCTGGTTTTGGCTTCTCCAAGAGCTTGGAGCAGAATTGGGAACTCTTTGACGCGCTGCCTCAAATAAAGGAGAGGAGCGGAAAAAAGATTCTGGTTGGAATATCGAGAAAATCAATGATTTGCAAGAAGCTGGGAATAACACCGGCTCAGGCCTTGGAACCAACCATAGAATATAATATGAAGGCGGCCTCTATGGGGGTCTATATCCTTAGGGTTCACGATGTGCGTGAAATGGTGGATGCATTGAGTGTTCGGTGAAAACTGATAAATTAAGTTTGAAATGCTAATAGTTATTGAGGGTCTTGACGGTGCCGGGAAGAGCACCCAGGTAAAGATGGTAAAGGAGTATATCCTATCCGCAGGTATGGATTTGGAGTATCTGCACTTTCCAAGATATGAAGCGCCGGTATATGGAGAGCTTATAGGCAAGTTCCTCAGCGGGGAGTTCGGAGCCAATGACCAGGTTCATCCCCAGCTCGTTGCACTTCTCTTTGCCCTTGACCGTGCCGATGCCGGAAAGCAGATACGTCAGTGGCTCTCGAATGGCAAAACCGTACTTCTTGACCGCTATGTCAACTCAAACATAGCATACCAGTGCTCAAAAATTGCCGATAGGGAGAAGCGGAATGCCCTTATGGAGTGGATATTCAAACTTGAGTATGAGATATATGCCATTCCACGTCCCGATATAAATATCTTCCTCGATGTCCCTATCTCATTCGTAGCCAAGAAATTGCAGGAGAACAGAGAGGGTGAAGAGAGAAACTATCTGCATGGTGGGAGTGACATTCACGAGGCGAGCATTGAGTTCCAGAAGGGTGTCAGAGATATCTATTTGCAGCGCTGCAGTATCGATGCCAACTTTAAGCGTGTCAATTGCAGCACTACTGAGGGAACTATGGCGGCTCCTGATGTTATCTTCTCCAGAATAAAGGATGTATTGAAATTCTGACCTCACCAGGGTAAATAGTAATGAAACTCCTTACACAAATATTCAGACTTTTTCTTGGTGTAATCTTCATCTCCTCCTCTTTTTTCAAGGGGGTTGATCCTGTTGGAACCTCGCTTGTAGTAGAGGAGTGGCTCAAGGCTCTTTCGCTGGGCTTCCTTGACTTCATATCCATAATTGCGGCTTTTTTGCTTATTGGTCTGGAGTTTGTTACCGGTTGTGCGCTTGTACTTGGAGTAAGAATGAGATTCTTCTGCCGCGTTGCACTCTATATGATGCTCTTCTTTACGCTGGCAACTCTTTATGCAGTCATTTTCAATCCTGTTTCCGAGTGCGGATGTTTCGGGGAGGCCTTCCTCCTTACGAATATGCAGAGCTTTCTGAAGAATATTGTACTGTTGTTGGCTTCAGTTCAGATATATCTCTATTACAGATACTCCAAATCTCCTGAATTCAACGACCTTACACTAAAATCTTCTGGAATAAAATGGACTAAGGTGAGGTGGCAGAACGTAACGGTTCTCGGCGGAAGGAGAATGGAGGCTGCCATTATTATCTTTTATTCACTTGTAATTGCTTCAGTTCTCTTCTGGTCATATTTTGCCGCTCCTGTTGTTGAATGGGGACCATTCAGAGTAGGAACTGACCTGCAGGCCTCAACCCTTACCCAGAATGGAGAGATATACACCTCCGAGAATGACCCAAATGATTTATGGTGGGGCAAAAGCATTGATGATTCGCTTCAGAGTAATTACGATAACATAGCTGCACAAAGCAGAGAAGCTGATGAATCGGGAGGGGCGGGAGATAACTTTCTATATGTGTATGAAAAGGATGGCCAGCGGCAGGAGTTCTCCCTCAATATGCTTCCTGATACTACGTGGAAGTTCGTTGAGGTTGTGCAACGTAAGGAGTCTGGAGTAAGTAGTTTCATTAAGGAGATATTCACTTCAAAACTGGAACCGGCTCCATATTTGCCTTTGAGGGATCTATCGGGATTCTTCGTTACACCACTTATCATATCCAACTACCCCAATATTGTATTCATAACCATTTATGACATTGAAGAGTTGGAAAAGGCAAAGGCAGAGGAGTTAGTAGAGCTGGCAAGGAGCATAAATGCATCTACCGGCTACAAGTGTTACATTGTTTGCGCGGCATCCAAGGAGAGTATATTCAACCGCTTCTCTGGCGGAACAGGTGGAATAGTGCTAACAGGAGATTACAAGACGCTTCTCTCACTGAACAGGTGTAATGGTGGAGCTGTTGTTGTGCACTCGTCACTTGTAATTGCCAAGACAGGCTCTCTTATTGAAACCGGACTGGGCTCCTGCAGCGGGGAGCAACTTATGCAGATACTCAGGCAGGATCATGACGAGGTTGAATTAACTTCGTTCATTACGGGTACATCATTCGTACAGGTATTCATTGTAGCTCTTTTCCTGACTCTATATATGCTTGCCGTATTATTGCGAAGACAAAAGAAAACCAGCGTAAAAAGTTTTGAAAATTGATAACGTTTGCTTATCTTTGTTTTTAATAATTCTAATTTAGAATAAAGAGATATTCAATACTAAAAATCAAAAATTATGAAGAAGAAATTTATCTGTACCGTATGCGGTTACGTTCATGAGGGAACAGAGGCACCTGAGAAGTGCCCATTGTGCAAGGCTCCAAAAGAGAAGTTCAAAGAGATGGTAGAAACAGAGGGTGACCTCCAGTTCTGCGACGGCCACGTTATTGGCGTAGCAAAGGGATGCCCTGAGGAGATTTGGGACGGCCTTCAGAAACACTTCAACGGTGAGTGCACAGAGGTAGGTATGTACTTGGCAATGAGCCGTCAGGCAGACCGCGAGGGTTATCCAGAGGTTGCTGAGGCCTTCAAGAGATATGCTTTTGAGGAGGCTGAGCACGCTGCAAAATTCGCTGAGCTCCTTGGTGAGGTTGTATGGGATACCAAGAC
>DCHN01000090.1:35153-38641 GCA_002315995.1 Bacteroidales bacterium UBA1751
AAGCAGAACAACCTTGACGCCATTCACGACACAGTTCATGAGATGTGCAAAGACGAGGCTCGTCACGGACAGGGCTTCCAGGGTCTCTACAAGAGATACTTCAAGAAATAATTGAGGCAGCCTCTTTTTTGTTTTTGCGTTTTTTGCCTAAGCGGTACACAAACATGTACCGCTTAGGTCATTTTTTAATCAAATCTCTCTGAGAATCTATTCTTTTGAACTTGCAGCTGCGCTTGGGACTGCACTTGGAACTGCACTTGCAGTGATGCCCGTATAGCTGAAAGGAGTAATGGCAAGTAACTCCTCTTTCACATCAGCTGATACATCAAGCGATTCTATGAAGGATGCCAGATCCTCTTGGCATAAAGCTTTTTTTCCGCGGGTAAGAGCCTTGAGGGCCTCGTATGGCTGCGGATATCCTATGCGGCGTAGAACGGTTTGGATGCCCTCTGAAACTATAGCCCAATTGGCATTCAGATCAGAATCCAACTTCTCCCGATTCAAGATGAGCTTTCCAAGCCCCTTTACAGTTGAATTTATAGCAACAATAGTGTGGCCGAAAGGTACGGTTATGTTTCTCAGTACCGTTGAATCCGTAAGGTCACGCTGAAGCCTTGAAACAGGAAGTTTGCCCGCAAGGAAGGCGAAGATGGCATTTGCAAGCCCTGCATTTCCCTCGGCATTCTCGAAATCAATAGGGTTAACCTTCTGCGGCATTGCCGATGACCCAACCTCAGTTGCCACAACCTTCTGGTTGAAGTACTCCATTGATATGTAGCTCCACATATCGCGGCAGAGGTCAATTATTATGGTGTTGATGCGTTTTGCGGCATCAAAGAGCGCTGCAAGGTTATCGTAATGCTCTATCTGCGTAGTGGGGTATGAACGGGTAAGGCCCAGTGACTCAATGAATTTCTGTGCAAATTCATTCCATCCAACCTGTGGATAGGCGCAGAAATGCGCATTCATATTGCCCACCGCACCGCCGAACTTTGCGCAGAACGGAACCGCCTTGAACTGCCTCAGCTGCTCCTTTATGCGCACGCTGAAAACGGCCAGCTCCTTGCCCACCTTTGTTGGAACTGCAGGCTGCCCGTGTGTATGCGCCAGCATTGGAACATCCGCCCACTCGGCCGATAGTTCATCTATCTTCTCCAGCAAAGCCTCTATTTTGCTGCAATATACCGCCTGACACATCTCCTTGAGAGCCAGTGGTATGGCGGTGTTGTTGATATCCTGTGATGTGAGGCCGAAGTGGATGAACTCCTTGTACTCCTGAAGCCCCATTGAATCGAACTTCTCCTTTATGAAGTACTCAACGGCCTTTACATCGTGGTTTGTTCTCTTTTCAATGGCCTTCACAACGGCAGCATCCTCAATGGTGAAGTTCTCATAAATGGCGCGCAGCTGTTCAGTGCACTTTGTGCTTTGCGGGTTGTTGACACCGGTGCCAACTGGTTGTGCCGTTTTACGGTTGAATTGCGCAAACTCCGGGAGCCCGGTCTGAGAAAGGGCAATGAAATACTCTATTTCAACCCTTACCCTGTATTTTATGAGAGCAGCTTCGCTGAAGTAATCCTTAAGTGCTTCGGTTTGAGAAGCATATCGGCCGTCAATAGGCGAGAGCGCCTGAAGCGCGGTTATATTGTCAGTCATATTGCATTCTTTTTATTAGAACCTGCAGATTCTAATCCTCTTCAGGATCAACAATGAAAATCTCTTCGTCAGGAGCATGGAAGAGGTATGTTTCGCGGGCGAATTTCTCTATGGAATCACGGTTTGAGCGCAACAGGTTGAACTCATCTTCAGCGCGTTTTATCTCCTCCTTGTATGCATCTATTTGTGCGTTATGCTTTGATACCTCCTTGAGTCCCTCTATCCAAACAAATATGTTGTTCGGCGAGAAAATGGTAATCCAGAGAGCGAACACAACAGTTGCAATAAAGAACTTGTTGGTTAGAATCCTGACAACAAGATTGTGTGTAAGAAAATATAAGAATCCTTTGAAACTCATGTAGCTGGCTTTGGGTTACAAATTTAGAAACAATTGGCGGTAATTGCTATATTTGCACGTTAAAAATTAATAGATATGAAACCTACATTATTGGTTCTTGCCGCTGGAATGGGCAGCAGATATGGTGGCCTCAAACAACTTGACCAGATTGGCCCTGCAGGTGAGACCATTATGGATTATTCCGTTTACGATGCAATAGAAGCTGGATTCGGCAAAGTAGTTTTTGTAATAAGAAAATCTTTTGCGCAGCAGTTCAAAGATATGGTTGTTCCAAAATATGGCTCAAAGGTTGAACTGGCCTTTGTTGAGCAGGAACTTGACAAACTGCCTGAGGGTTTTGTGCTAAATCCTTCAAGGGAGAAGCCTTGGGGAACAGGCCACGCAATGCTTATGGCAAAGAGCGTAATTGACACGCCGTTTGCAGTAATAAATTCAGATGATTTCTATGGAAGGGAGTCATTCAAGGTGCTTGCAGATTTTTTTGCATCGCAGTGCGGATGTAGCGCTGACGCAGTCTCAAGTTGCGCTGCTGGTGTGGCGAATGATGGAAAGCAGGCGCTGCGGGGTTCGGAAAAGGATGCGTTGTGTGGTTCGGAAAAGCAGGCGGTGTGGAGTTTTGCAATGGATGGTTTCAGTCTTGGGAAGACACTCTCCGAAAGCGGTGGAGTTTCCAGAGGACTCTGCCAGACCAATGCTGAGGGATTTCTTACAACAGTGGTTGAACATCACAACATATTGCGTGAGGCAGATGGTGCCTTGTGGGCAGATGTGCAGGAGGGCGAGAAGCCTGTAAAGGTTAATGAGCAGGGTGCGGGAAGAAAGGTTGTTGATGCACAGAGCTACTGCTCAATGAACTTCTGGGGCTTCACACCTCAGATTTTCGACTACACCGAGCAGCTGTTCAAGGAGTTCCTTACAAAGAACGGTAATGAACCGAAGAAGGAGTTCTACATTCCATATATTGTAAACTCACTTATTGAGAAGAATATGGCAACCGTAAAGGTGATTCCTACTCCGGCTCAGTGGTTCGGCGTAACCTTCAAGGAGGACAGACCAATTGTTGCTGCACGATTTGCCGCTCTTGCAAAGGATGGTACCTATCCAAAGCCGTTGTTTTAACAGATTCTTACAAACTTAGCTTCGGTTTTCCAAATAAAGGAATTCTGTGTTATTTTTGAGATTCACTTAACACAAACAATATGAGCATTTTCAATTACTATAGGCCTAAGGTTGGTGGTTCCTTTCTTTTGGCATTGATTACATTGGCCGGCAATCTGCTGGCGAGTCTGGCAATAGGGCTGACTTTCTTTATTCAGAACGGCAAAATGCCTATGCCTGAGGATCTGCTGAGTATGAATATGCTCATGATGTATCTTGTGGCCTTTGTTCCCGTTGCCATTTTCATAATTCTGCGCAGCAGCTATCTTGCGAAAAGTAAAAGTAATGCACCGGTGGCTATTGATGCGCCGAAGTT
>DCHN01000090.1:38784-41499 GCA_002315995.1 Bacteroidales bacterium UBA1751
AGCAGCCTTTGTGGGCGGCACTCTCAACCTGTATTGCAGCTCCAATATGCGAGGAGTTCCTCTGCAGGGGCTTTATGTTAAGAGGTATGCTCAAGGCGGTGAAACCTTGGCAGGCAATAGCGCTGAGCGCATTTTTATTTGCGGTAATACACGGAAATCTATCGCAGGGTGTGGTTGCATTCATAATAGGAGTGCTTCTTGGCTGGGTTTACTACAGGACAGGCAGCATTCTTCTGGCTATGATGGTGCATTTCATTGTGAACGGCACAAGCACTACGGTTGCGCTCTGTGCAAGTGATCCGGAGTCTATAAACTCCATACACACCTCTATGAGCGAATGCAACCCAATCTTTTACTGGCTTCTCTTTGCAGCCGCCATTGCAGCTGGCTATGCAATAATCAAGTATCTTCACAAATCTCTGCCTGCATCAGATTCTCTTGAAGAGGAAGGCTCTGAGATAGGTGGCTCTGAAGCGTGAAATTCTGAGATTAAATAGCGGTGGCTGGGACGTAGTGCTTGTGCGGCTGCTAGAACCTACAAATTCAAAGTGAAATGGAAAAGAGCAAAAAACTCTATCCTTTTATAATAAAGGGGGATTCGCTTAATGCCAACAGCGTTATATCCAATGGCTTTCTTGAGGGTAATACACTTGAGGATGCCATTGATACCTATATGATGGACATTCTCGGCTTGGAGGTCTTCAAGTATTTCAGGGGGGAGTTCCCTCTGGAGGTTACCCAGAAACATATTGAGAAGTTCACGCCGGTAATGGTATGCCCAAGCGATGAAACATCTCTTGAGCGTTATGGAGTACCGGGAAATGTAAAGATGTGGTATGTGAAGGATGCTGCATCAACAGCAAAAATTGTATTCGGTTTGAGGCGGGAGATTACTGCTACGGAACTTTTTGATGCGTGCCACAAGGGTATTCTTGAGGATTATCTTCAGGTTATAAGACCTCAGGCTGGAGATTTCATTCTCATTCCGCCGGGAGTGATGCATGCTATAGGCGGTGACATTGAGTATGTTGAGGTTGCTTCGGCTTGCGGCGCCAACTATCATCTGTATGATGTGAATCCTGCCGAGAAGGTGAAGATATATGCTAATATGGCCGGATGTTCCGACTCAGCGTGTGGCGGTCGCTCAACCTCCGGTGCTGAGGTTGCCTCCAATGGTTCCGGTAGAGACACTATCGCCCGGGTGGGGGAGAGCGGATATCCGTACGATCCGGAGCTCTTCGAGGCCATTGACATCATAGATTACAAGCCTGCTTCACTGGCGGAGAACTATTTGACTACTCTGCACAGTGACACCCGTATGGTAACCTGGCCTCTGCATTTTGTTGCAAAGTATGCGAAGATTTCGGAGAGTATAAAGGTGTTGCCGGCAATAGCCAACAGCTTCATTGCGTATGTTGGCCTGAAGGGGGAATCTGTTGTGAAGTGCAACGGAGTGTCGTACCCGATTTCTGAGGGCACTCTTCTGCTGGTTCCTTCTGTAGTAGATGATTATGACCTTGAACCGGTGGATTCATCTGCGTCGGCTGGTTCCTCCGGTTCTTCCGACTCATCTGGCTCTTCTGGTTCCTCCGGTTCCTCCGACTCATCTGGCTCTTCTGGTTCCTCCGGTTCCTCCGGCTCGGTTGGTTCTTCAATTTCTGCTGGTTCTTTAAATTCGGCTGCTCCATCCGGTTCATCTGGTTCTTCAATTTTGGCTGGTTCTTCTGGCTCAGTTGCGTCTCCTGGTTCTTCCGACCATTCTGGTTCTTCTATTTCTGCTACTTCGGCTGGTTCCTCTGGTCCTTCAACTTCTGCTGGTTCCTCTGGCTCTTCTGGTTCTTCAACTTTGGCTGGTCCCTCTGGCTTGGTTGCGTCGTCATCTACCATACTGGAGATATACATTCCGCCAATTGATCTGGAGTGTGATGCTCCGGAAGAGAGCAATGCGCTGGAGGCTGATTAGCGGGTGATGAAATGCGTTGTTAATTCGGGTGTTGGGCAGTAGTTGTGGATTAATCTTTTGTATATGGAGTGTGTAAGAATAGATAAGTTCCTTTGGTCTGTGAGGGTGTTCAAGACTCGCGGAGAGGCTGGAGAGGCGTGTAAGAGTGGGAAAATCTTCGTAAATGGAGCTCAGGCCAAATCTTCCAAGGAAATAAAGGTCACTGACGTTATAGAGGTGCGAAAGGGCGCCGTGAAGTTCAAGTATCAGGTTGTTGGCCTCACAGATAAAAGGGTGGGGGCACCATTGGTGCAGAACTTCGTACTCAACATTACTCCGCAAAGTGAACTTGACAAGCTGGCTGCTCCGCGTGAGACCATATTCATGAGTCGTGACCGTGGTGCCGGACGTCCTACCAAACGTGAACGCCGTGAGATTGACTCCCTCATGGACGGCATCTCCCTCTCGGCCGCTGAAGGTTCGTCACTCTTCTTCGACGAAGATGATGACGACGATGACGAATAAAGGTACTGCATCACTCTTCTTCGACGAAGATGATGAATAAAGGTGCTGGAGGGGGGAATGTTCGTGCAATTCACCTTCCATGGCAATGTCCACCAGAATGCGTATTTGGCACACTTCTCAGGAGGGTGCGTTCTTGCTGTTGCCACCTTCCGGCTGGAAGTGGTGCACAATAATCTCTGAGGCAGTTCTTTCTGGAAGGTGAATTGCACGGGATTCTATATTGGGTGTTTCGGAGGTTGTTTGGCCAC
>DCHN01000090.1:41609-41769 GCA_002315995.1 Bacteroidales bacterium UBA1751
TTGTGGCCGTTTGCGCGAATCGATGGAGTTCGGTGAGTTGACATCTGAGTGAATCACTGAAACTGCGCGAATCGATGGAGTTCAGTGAGCTGCCAGCTGAGCGAATCACCGAGATCCAGTGAATCACTGAAGCTGAGCGAATCACTGAAGTTCGGTGAGG
>DCHN01000028.1:0-195 GCA_002315995.1 Bacteroidales bacterium UBA1751
CCGATGAGGTTTACGGAGCCCTTGAGATGACCAACCCGGAGGGTGTAGAGCCGCCATTCTCAACAAAGGCTTCATCTGGGAAGCACCATTTGGCTTACGGCACAAAGTTCTTCACAGAGGATCTCAAATACCAGCCACACAGCCCATACAGTGCAGCAAAAGCATCTTCTGACCACTTTGTACGCGCTTTCCACG
>DCHN01000028.1:338-13024 GCA_002315995.1 Bacteroidales bacterium UBA1751
TAAGAGACTGGCTCTATGTTGAAGATCACGCCCGCGCAATTGATCTTATATTCCACAAGGGGAAGTTGGGTGATACTTACAACATTGGTGGATTCAACGAGTGGAAAAACATAGACATCATAAAGGTTCTTATTAAAACCGTTGATAAGATTCTAGGCAGAGAAGGCACGCCTGATATGGACCTAATAACCTACGTTACCGACCGTGCAGGCCACGATTTGCGCTATGCAATTGACTCCTCAAAACTACAGAAAGAGTTGGGCTGGGAGCCTGAATATCAGTTTGAGGAGGGCATTGAGAAGACCATTGAGTGGTACCTTGCCAACAAGGATTGGATGGAGAATGTAACTTCAGGAGATTACCAGAAGTACTACGAGCAGATGTATTCCAACAGATAGTAATACAAGACCAAATAGCAAAAAGCCGGCTGAATGAGACAACTCAACAGCCGGCTTCTATATTTTCAAAAGCAATAGCTACTGAAACTTCGACAAATCCTTCTCCTCTATGTAGGATAGTTTGTTGGCAAGTATAACCTCGCGTGCGCGCTCTGCATTGTCGGTACGGAAGATGAGAACTCCCTTGCCTCCAAGTAGGAATGAGTAGAGATATGCTATGCTTATGCCTTCACGGGCAAAGAGTTCAATTGCATCGGCTGCCTTGCCCGGCTCGTCGTTAAGCTCAATTGCAAAGACCTCGCAGAGAGATACTGCCACACCTGCATCCTTGAGCATCTGATAAGCTCTGGCAGGTTCGCTGCAAATAATTCTGCATATTCCGTACTCTGCGGTATCTGCAATGGTTGAGGCAATAAGCTGAATGCCTGCCTGTTTGAGAATCTGAAGTACTTTTACAAGAGTGCCCGATTTATTCTCAATGAAAATTGAAAGCTGTTGCACTGTCATATCCTCTATTTTTTTTGTTTCCATCTGCAAAAATATCTATTAATTACAATTATTGAATCAAATTTGTTACTGATTCCTTGATTTTTCTTAGAATTTCTTTCTAAGATCCTTGACTCTCACTGCCTTTCCTTCGCTCTTTGGAAGGCTGCCTTTAGGAACGAGTCTCACCTTAGGAGTTATTAGAATCTCATCGTGGAGCTGGCGTGTAATCTCCTTCTCAAGACGCTGAAGGGCAGCGTAGTCATCTATGAACATATCGCGAAGTTCAACCTCAACGGTCATGGCATCGTTGTCTTCAAGAGTCTCAAGTGTTATGAGATAATCTGATGCAAGCTCCTTGAACTGCATCAATATTGTCTCAATTTGAATTGGGAAGATATTCACACCCTTAAGAATAATCATATCGTCACTCCTACCCTTCATCCTGTCGAGTCTGATGTGCTCTCTTCCGCAAGGACATTTACCCGGGAGAATGCGGGTCAAATCGCGGGTGCGGTAACGCAGCAGCGGCATTGCCTCACGGTTAATTGTTGTGAGAACAAGCTCACCAATGGTACCATCGGGAACAGGCTCAAGGGTATCAGGGTCAACAATCTCCACAATGTAGTAATCCTCCCATATATGGAGTCCGTTCTGCTCCTTGCACTCGAAGGCTACTCCAGGCCCGCACATCTCACTCATTCCGAATGAGTTGTACGCCTTTACACCAAGCATCTCCTCAATACGGCGGCGAGTATCCTCGGAGTGAGGCTCAGCGCCAATGACAAGAGTTCTGAGTTTGGTGTCACGTCTTGGATCAATGCCCTTCTCGCACATTATTTCATAGATTCTTGATGCATAAGAAGGTATTGCGTGCACAACCGTTGTTCCGAAATCTGTGAAGAATTTGAGCTGGCGCATCGTATTGCCGGCTGCAGCAGGCACTGTAAGCATTCCAAGGAGCTCGGCTCCGTACTGGAAGCCAAGGCCACCGGTAAACATTCCATATCCGGAGGTATTCTGGAAAACATCGTCCGGACGGCATCCTACCATCCAGAGGCAACGTGCCACGGCATTTGCCCACTGCTCCAAATCTTTCTGAGTATGAAGAATTACGGTTGGATTTCCGGTTGTTCCGCTCGATGAATGGAGTCTTGTGCACTGGCTCAATGGTACCGATGCCATTCCAAATGGATATGTATCCCTCAAATCCTGTTTGGTTGTGAATGGAATGCGCTTGAGGTCATCAAGCGACTTTATATCTTCCGGCTTCACTCCTACTGAATCCAACCTCTGCTTGTAGAATTTGGAGCCGTTGTAGCAGTGTTCAACTGTCTTTTTGAGTCTCTCCAGTTGCAGTGCCTCTATTTGGGCTCTGTTCATGGTCTCGAACTCCGGATTGAAAAATTCTCCTTGTGGCATATTTATTAGTTGTTGTTCTCTTGCAAATACTACTTGAGCACGCGTTTGTCAATAACGAACTTGCTCTTGCCTTCGCTGCGCTCCAATGTGCCTGGTTGCTTGATTTCAACCTTGGCGCTTATACTGAGCACGCTCTTGAGTTTCTCAGACACCTGCTTTTCAAGCTTGAATACAGGCTCGAACGTATCGAATCCCTGCGCAAAGTACTCGGCACGCATCTCAACCTGAACCGTAAGCTTGTCCATATTGTCTATGCGCTCTACAATGAGCAGGAAGCGCGGTGCGCACTCCGGTATGCTTAGTATTACACTTTCCACCTGCGATGGGAATACGTTTATTCCGCGTATTATGAGCATGTCGTCGCTGCGGCCGCATATCTTGCCCATCTTCACGCTGGTGCGGCCGCAAGAGCAGCTATCGCCAGGTTGGAGGGTGGTCAAATCGCGGGTGCGATAGCGAAGAAGCGGCATTCCCACCTTGGTTAGTGTGGTGAAGACAAGTTCACCCTGCTGCCCGTATGAGAGCGGCTGGAGGGTTTCCGGGTCAATTATTTCCGGATAGAAGTGATCTTCGTTTATATGGGAGCCGTTCTGCTCACTGCATTCGTAGCTTACGCATGGACCCATGATTTCGCTGAGGCCGTAGATATTGTATGCTTTGAGGCCGAGTCGCTCCTCTATCTCCTTTCGCATGCTCTCGGTCCATGGTTCCGCACCCATTGCAGCAACCTTGAGCTTGATTTGCTCCTTGGTAATGCCCATCTTCTCCATTGTTTCGGCCAGATGTAGTGCGTATGATGGTGTGCAGGCTACGCCTGTTATGCCAAGATCCCTAAGGAGTCTTACGTGCTTCTCTGTTCCTCCGGTTGATGCAGGTACTACTGCAGCTCCAAGGTTTTCTACACCATAGTGCACGCCAAGGCCTCCAGTGAAGAGTCCGTAACCGTATGCCACAGATACTATATCTTCACGTGTTATGCCAAACGAGGTGAGGCAACGGGCCATACATTCGCTCCAGACGCCTATATCCTTGCGGGTGTATCCTACAATTGTTGGATTGCCGGTTGTGCCGCTTGAGGCGTGGATTCTAATGATTTCGCTCTGTGGTGCCGCCTGAAGGCCGAATGGGTAGTTATCCCTGAGGTCCTGCTTGGTGGTGAATGGGAGCTTGGTTATGTCGTCTATGGTTTGTATGTCATCAGGAGTGATGTTCATCTCCTGAAGTTTGTTCCTATAGAATGGTGTATTGTGATATACATACTCTACGAGTTTGTGGAGGCGCTTTCCTTGAAGCGCCCTCATCTGCTCGCGGGACATGCACTCTTTATTGTTGTTCCAGATCATCTATTCTCTTATTCTAGGTGTCGCCAGGTGGTTTACCCCGCTGCACACTGAACTGCTATTTATTGTGGTCTGCTGCGAATTGAGCAAGTCGGGCCTCCAGGAGTGGCAGCTGCTCCATCTTGAAGCGGCTGACGCAGGCGCGGATACCAGGACGTTTTGCACCGGTGGTTCCGAGGCTGATACTTGAGATACCGTACCTGATAAGTTCAACTACAAGCTCTTCGCCACTCATATTCTTGTAGCCAATTGTGTAGAAGAAGCCGTTACCCACCTCTGCGGTTACATCCTTGTCGTAGCTGATGTGGAAGCCATTCTTCTTGAAGCAACTCTTCATTGCCTCTGCTCTGCGTTCGTACTCTCTTGTATCCTCTACAAAGTTGATTTTCCCCTGGCAGCTGAGCTGAAGCATACGTGCATAGCCTATTTGGGTGGTTGATGTACAGCCGCTGGTTATCATATAGAGGATTGATGCACAGAGTGTCTGGCCAAAGATTCCTGCATCGTGATAGCGCTGGGCCAAAGCTTCATACTTTGTTTCAAAGAGTTTGTCAGATATTGCGCAGAGGGCTATTCGCTGACCTGCATAGCTGAATATCTTTGAGCTTGAGAGCATGAGGATATACTTATCTGTGTAACGGGCTACTGTTGGGAGGAACGGAGCCTTGTATGGCTGGCTGAGATCTTTGCGGTAGTCCATGCAGAAGTATGCTAGGTCCTCCATAATTACAACATCATACTTGGTTGCGAGCTCTCCTATTCCCTTGAGTTCTTCCTCCTCGAGGCAGGTCCAGGCTGGGTTATTAGGGTTTGAGTATATCATTGCGGCCACTGTACCATCTTTGAGTTCCTCCTCTATTCTCGCCTTGAGTGCAGCTCCTCTGTATGGGGCAATGTCAAAAGACTTCCATTCGAGACCCATAATTCTGAGCTGGGATTTCTGTATTGGGAAGCCAGGGTCAAGGAAAAGAACTTTGTTCTTTCCTGGGATTCTCTGGCAACATCCTATGAATGAGCCGAACGATGCGGCTACAGATCCTGTGGTTGGAATTATGCTGCGGGGAGTTATGTTTACGTTTATGAATGCCTTTATGAATTCACTTCCGGCCTCTTTGAGTTCCTGGATTCCTCCTGCTGCAGGATACTGGCTGGCAATGCCTGTATCAAGTGCCTCCTTCTCAGCCTGAAGTCCATATACGTTTGCAGGGAGTCCCGGGCTGCCCTGGTCCATTCTTATGAATGGTTCGCCGGTCTCCTTTTCGAGCCACTGGGCTACAAGTACTGTTTCACCTATTGTGGCGCAACTCAAATCTGCTACGCTTGACTCCTTGCAGGCCTGCTGGAGAAGGGCGTCGCTAAAAGGTATCTTATTCTGTTTTTCCATGGTATAGTTTGGTTCGAGTTATTTTTGAAACGTATTTACACGAGTAAAAACGTTTGTACACGCTTATTTTTTAGCTGAGAGTCATTTTGTTTAAGACTAATTCTGAGATTCGTACCCCAGTTTTACAGCCTTTTTATTCAGTTCTACCACTTCTGGGCCTTTGGCTTTGAAGATGACCTCAACGGCGTTGAGAATCTGGTCAATGCTGAGGAGTTCCATATGCTTTGCAGCGGCGCCGAGGAGTACCATATTGGTACTGCGTGCTGAGCCGGCCTTCTGGGCAAGCTCCTCTACATCAAGTATTGAAACATTTGGAAACGATTCAAGTTCAGCTTTTATGACACTCTCTTCCGGATACTTTGGAATATTTACAAACGGCTTTGAGGCTGTGATTATTTGGCTACCCTTATGAAGATATGGAACATATCTGAGGGCCTCCATTGGTTCCATTGATATTATTATATCTGCTGCGCCCTGTGGAATGAGGTCACTCCATATTGGTTCATTGCTGAGACGAAGATTGCTCTGAACGTCTCCTCCTCTCTGGCTCATTCCGTGAACCTCTGCCTGTTTGAGGTTAAGGCCCGCTTTTGTTGCAGCTTCACCTATTACTGTTGCAATTGAGAGGATTCCCTGTCCTCCAACTCCACAAAGTATTATATCTTTTTTCATAAACTATGAATTCTTGCTACTTAAATGATTTTCAGTCTGTAAAGATTATCTTCATTACTTGGAGCGTACCTTATTTCTTGCTGTGCCTCTTGAGAGTCTGCATGCATTCACGGCGTGGGATTATAACAGAAACTCCTTTATACTCTATCTCCTTACGTATGATCTTTTCAATTTCCGGGAGATTGGCAGGAAGTGGCACAACAACGTGCAGGTGCTCCTTCTCCACGCCAAGGCCCGCGCAAATTGCTTCGAACTTGGAGGTTCCTGCACTCTGCTGGCCTCCGGTCATTGCAGTTGTGAGGTTATCGGAGATGATTACTGTTATGTTTGATTTATCGTTTACTGCGTCGAGAAGGCCTGTCATTCCGGAGTGGGTGAAGGTTGAGTCACCTATTACGGCAATTGCCGGGAAGAGGCCTGCATCGGCTGCTCCTTTGGCCATTGTAATTGATGCTCCCATATCCACGCAACTTGCAAGTGCGCTGAATGGAGGGAGGGCTCCAAGCGTGTAACATCCTATGTCGCCAAAGATTCTGGCGGTTGGATATTCAGCTGCCACCTTGTTGAGCGCTGCGTAAACATCTCTGTGACCGCATCCTGGGCAGAGTTGCGGTGGCCTTGGCTGGAGGTTCTGTGCAGTTTCATATACCTGCGAAGGGAGTGTGCTGCTGATGTCGGATGACACGCCGCAGTTCACCATTGCTGAGGCAACTGAATCAGGGGTGAGTTCTCCTGTGCGTGGAAGGACTCCGTTAAGTCTTCCGTATATCTTATAATCTGTGTTTACGTATGCCTTTACACTCTGCTCCACAATCGGCTGCCCGTCTTCAACTACAAGGAGGGCAGAAGATTTTGCCGCGAGCTCCTTTATTGCGGTTTCAGGAAGTGGATACTGGTTTATTCTGAGCACGCTGCAGTTGGCGGACTTGCCCATTGCAGCAACACTCTCCATTACGTAGTTATAGCCTATGCCGCAGGCAATGATGCCAAGAAATTTACTACTATCGCCATAGGTTTGGCATGAAGCAGTGGCCTCTGAAGCCTCCTGAAGGGCTGGCTGTTTCTCTATGAGCTTGACATACTGACGTTTGGCAATGGCTGGAAGAAGAACCCATCCGCGGTCTGAGGCAGGATTGAGGGTGTTCTGGCTTCCGCTTTTGCCGGTTTCAACGGCTGCGCGGGAGTGTGCAAGTCGGGTTACTACTCTGAGAAGCACTGGAAGCCCAATCTTTTCCGAGAAATCGAACGCCTTCTGTACCATATCGTAGGCCTGCTGCTGGTTGCTTGGCTCGAATACCGGAATGAGGGCGAACTGAGCGTAGAATCTTGAATCCTGCTCGTTCTGTGACGAGTGCATCGACGGGTCATCGGCTGCGAGAACAACCAAGCCGCCGTTTACTCCTGTTATGGCTGAGTTAACAAATGCATCGGCGCAGACATTCATTCCTACGTGTTTCATACATACGAGTGCGCGCTTGCCGGCGTAACTCATTCCCAGAGCTGCCTCCATTGCGGTTTTTTCGTTGGTGCACCAGCGGCTTCGAATTGCCGGGGCATTGTTCTGGATATATTCGGTGATTTCAGTAGAAGGTGTTCCAGGGTATGCATAAACTCCGCTAAGGCCGGCGTCTATGGCTCCCTGTGCTATTGCTTCATCTCCTAAAAGTAGTTTCTTCATAAGAAATATCTATATATTTTCAGGTTTTACTTACAATTTATAACTTTTAAAAATATTGCGTAGAGTGTCATTTCCAGCGCATTAGGCCACAAATATAACATTATTTTACAATATTGTCATCAAAAATGATATCATATTGAAAGTTCATAGCGCTGGCCACCCACGGGCTGCCCGCGTCTGGCTGCCCGGGGTGCCCAGAACAGCGCCAAAACAAGAAAGTTGGCCAGACACGGGCAGCCCGTGGGTGGCCAACTTAAAAGAATAACCCCAATGGATATTAGGTATAAAGTCCTCCGTTTATTGAGATGACATCGCCGGTAATGTAGGCGGCTTCGTCTGAGGCAAGGAAGGCTGCAAGTGAGGCAACCTCCTCCGGTTTGCCGAAGCGCTGAGCCGGAATTGTAGCCTTAAGTTCATCAACAGGGAGTTCCTTGGTCATATCGGTCTCAATGAAGCCAGGTGCTATTGCATTAACAGTAACGCCCCTTGCGGCAACCTCCTGTGCAAGAGCCTTGGTGGCACCAATAATAGCTGCCTTTGCAGAGCTGTAGTTGGTCTGCCCCGGAAGTCCCTTAAGGCCTGAAAGTGATGCCATATTTATGATACGACCACCGTGCTTGCGCATTATCATCTTAGGAAGCACCTTCCTTGTAACATAGTAGAAGCCGTTGAGCGTGGTGTTAATGACGCTGTGCCAATCCTCCGCCGGCATCATAAACATAAGATTGTCGCGTCTGATGCCGGCATTGTTAACCAAATAGGCAATGTAATCATCGGGATGAGCAGCCTCCCAGACATCTATTGCAGCATCAACCTCTGCCATTACGCCAACGTTGAACTTCATAAGCTCTGCGTTTCCGCCCGCAGCCTCAATGATGCCCTTGACCTCCTCAGCCGCAGCCTCATTGCTCTGATAGTTGATAATTACCGGTATGCCGTTTCCGGCCAGCTTTATTGCTATTGCTCTTCCGAGCCCTCGGGATGCTCCCGTAACTAGTGCGTATTTCATACTCTTAAAATTATTTCTATTTCATTCTTTCAGGCAACTCCGCAGTGCGTGTCTTTCTGAACCATACAGTAAAAAGCACAATTTGAATAATCAGGACAGTACCTGCTATGAACGGAGTGTAGTACTGAGGAATATTGAATCCTATTTTGGTAATACAGATATAGGTGAAACATACTGTGGTTACAAAGATTGCAGGAACAAGCGCTATTATGTAATATGGTTTGTATCCCTTATGCGTATATACGAAGAATGCCACAAGCGCCCAAAGCGTTACACCCGAGAGCGACTGATTTATCCATCCGAAATAGCGCCATATTGTATCAAATCCATTAGGATCATATATATTGAACAGGAGGCAAACCAGCACCAAAGTGAAGATTGGAATGGCCACCAGCACTATCTTGTACCAGGAATCCTGCTTAATTTTGAAAAGGTCAGCCGCCATTAATCTGCAGGCGCGCAGAGCTGTATCTCCAGTAGATATAGGTGCCACAACTACACCAATTATTGCAAGAACCCCTCCAACAATACCAAGCCACTGTATTGACACAGATGTAACTACAGCCGGTGCCTGAACACGTGTAGAGAGCTCCATATCAAGTGCACCATGCCCGAAGAAGTAGTACGAACTTATTGCAGCCCATATAAGAGCCACAACACCCTCGGTTATCATAGAACCATAGAAGATAGGTCTGCCCATCTTCTCATTCTTCAGGCATCTGGCCATAAGAGGACACTGAGTTGCGTGGAAGCCGCTTATGGCTCCGCATGCAACAGTAACAAACAGCATTGGAAAGATGCTCCCCAACGCCCCCGGTCGCTCCCACTCTCCTCTTCCAAAGTGCTGGAAGAGGGTATCATCCGACAAAGTGACGCTATCCCACATTTCAGGAATAAGCGGCCACTTTACAAAGAGGCAAACTCCCAACGACACAGCCATAAAAAGCATGGCAACCGCAAAGATCGGGTAAATCTTGCCAATGATCTTATCTATAGGCAGCAGTGTGGCCACAAAATAGTAAGCAAAGATTACAACTATCCACACAAGTATGGGAAGGCCAAGACCCGAAGTGAGTTTGTCAAGTATGAGGGCAGGCGAGTATATAAAGACCGTTCCGGTGAGAATGAGCAGCACAAAGAGCAATATGTTCATTATTATGCGCATATTGCGGCCCAAGTACTTTCCAACAATATCGTTAAGCATCATGCCGCCGTTTCGCAAACTTATCATACCTGATAGATAGTCATGCACGCCGCCTGCGAAGATGCTGCCAAAAACTATCCACAGGTAGCAGGCAGGACCGAAATGCGCACCCATTATGGCACCGAAGATAGGTCCTGTTCCGGCAATATTGAGGAACTGCACCATATAGACCTTCCACGACGGCATTGGCACATAGTCAATGTTGTCTCTCTTTGTGAAAGCCGGTGTGACTCTGCTTGAGTCAACTCCGAACACCTTGTCAATAAAGCGTCCGTAGATGACATATCCCAGAATCAGTGTCGCTATGGCTATTAAAAATGAATACATCTTGTTAATATAAGTAGTGGTGATGCCGTTCCATACCAGGAACCACATCATCACAGATTAACATCTATTTTCGTGATGCTCTGCGGGCATCGTTCTCCCTCTGCATCTGCTCCTGACGGCGCTGCATCTCCTCAAGTTTGAGCTGCCAGCGTGATTTTGGTTTGGCCTTTGCATTTGCAGCCTTGCTCTTAAGCTGCTCGTAAATCTTCTTCTCATCAACGAAGTACTTCCTTATGAGCCATGTCTGGAAAATTGTAATGAAGTTCGAGAGCATGTAGTAGTATGAAAGTCCGCTGGAGAAATTATTACAGAGAACAAGCATGAAAATAGGCATGAAGTAGAGCTGCATTGTTCTCATTCCCGCCATTTGGCCCGATGATGGCATCTGGTCAATATTCATTCTTGAATAGAAGTAGAGCGATACCGCCATAAGCAGTGCAAAGAGGCTCACATGGTCTCCATACAGAGGAATATTGAACGGAAGGTCCAGAATTGAGTCATATCCGCTCAAGTCATCAGCCCACAGGAACCTGTGTCCCCTGAGCTCGAATGATGCAGGGAAGAACCTGAACATTGCAAAGAGTATAGGGAACTGCAGCAGCATAGGAAGGCATCCTCCAAACATGCTTACGCCGCACTTGCTGTAGAGTGCCATTGTCTCCTGCTGCTTCTTCATGGCATCCTCCTTCTTAGGATACTTCTCATTTATCTTGTCAACCTCAGGTTTGAGCACCCTCATCTTGGCCGACGACATGTACGACTTGAATGTGAGAGGTGAAATAACAAGCTTTATGAATATAGTAAGCAGAAGTATGATGATTCCGTAGTTTGTGAAGAATCTGCTCAACAAATCGAAGCAGTTAATAATAACCACCCTGTTGATCCAGCCTATAAGCCATCCGCCAAGAGGAACAATCTTCTCGAACCCGTAATTGTAGCTCTTGAGCTCCTTGTAAAGATTAGGTCCGAAGTAGAACTTGAGCGGAATAACCTGATCCTGACCATTTTCAGCTCCCACTGAGAGAGAAGCCTTACACTCCATGAGTTTATTCTCTCCAAGGTAAACCTCCTGCGGATACAACTGCATTGATAGCTCTCCTCCACCGTCAAACGTATTGGTGTTCATCAAAATTGCTGAGAAGAACTGCTGTTGGAAGGCCACCCACTCAATCTTTGTCTTAACATCCTCCTTCTTGCTCTCCTTTCTCAGTCCAAGCGACTCTATTGACTCCTCTCCAGGGAACTTGTAGTCCACGGTTGAGTAGTTTTTCTCATTGTCGTAACCCTTCTCGAAACGTGGCATTGTAACATCCCATTCAATATTCATGAACTGCTGGCGTGCGTTTGCAAGAGAGCACATCTTAATATCGAGGTTCATCATATATCCGCTCTTTGGCAGTGTATATATGAAATCCAGATGCGCACCATTGCTGAACGGCAGTGTGAAGAGCACAGTTGTATCTGTTTGCTGTGCTACATTGAATGTAAAGTCGGTGCTCTTGAGCTGCTGACCGGCAAAGAAGCTGAACGCAAAGCTGCTGTAGCGCTCTTTTATAAGGTTGAGAGGGAGGCTGTCGTAAGTGACATAATCCTTCAGAAGCACGTTGCTGACCTGCGCTCCGCGGCTTGTGAAATCAACCTTTATCTTCTCATTTTCCAATGTGGCCACTGTTGCCGCAGCCTTGCTGCTTGTCTCGAGCAGTGAATCTATATACACCGCCCCAACCTGGGCGATAGTGTCAGCCTCCATTGCTGTTGCCTGCGCGAGCGATGCCGCATAGGTTGAGTCGTTTGCAATAAGTGAATCTCTGTAATGCTGCTCTTTTACCATTTCGGCGGCAGCTGTTGAATCCGCTACAAATTTGGCCCTCTGCTGCTCCTTGTAAACCTTTGTATTATACCAGCTGAAACCCAGCAGTATAACTCCTATGCACACAAAGCCAAGAATAGTATTTTTATTCATAAAAGTTCTGTTTTCCTGAAAAATATTCTGTTTCTTCTGAAAATTGCCAGCCCATTTGCATCAAGCTATTCGCACTGATTCTCAATGAGTTTAATCTTCTCTTCAAGCTGTTTGATTTCGTTTCTGGCAGCCTCAATCTTGCCATCTATTTCAGCAATGATGCCGGCTGCGTTCTTTGATTTTGCAAAGAAGCCCTTGTTGTTCTCCAGGGTTACAATCTCCTGCTCGAGCTTGCGGAACTTGAGGACAAGCTTCTCCCTCTCGCTGCGCATTGCTCTCTCACCGTTTCCTGTACCCCTTAGGTCAGAGATCTTCTTTCTGAACTTGGTGAGTTTCTGCTCATTCTCGTTGTTTCTCAAGGCAGCGAAGTGAACGTCAAGTGCTGCATTCCACTCCTTTGCTATTTTCTCCTTCATCTTGAACGGAACAAATCCTATTGCGTTCCATTTGTCAAGGAATGCCCTGAGGGCTGTGAGGTCGTTCTGGTGGTCGCCACTAGGGGTGAATGCCTTCACCTCCTCTATTAACTTCTGCTTTGCCTCCAAGTTCTGTGCGAACTCGCCCTGAGCCTTACCAAAGTGCTGCGACTTATTCTCGAAGAAGAGATCACAAGCAGCGCGGAAACGTTTCCAAACAGCATCGGAGAACTTTCTTGGAACAGGTCCTACGCTCTTCCATTCATTCTGGAGTGCAATGAGTTTCTCTGTTGCTTCGTTCCACTCCTGTGACTTTGATATCTCTTCGGCCTTTGCGCATAGCTCCTCCTTTTTCTGGAGGTTCTGGCTCATGACATCCTTGAAGTT
>DCHN01000028.1:13155-14263 GCA_002315995.1 Bacteroidales bacterium UBA1751
TCCTCTATCCGCTTAGTGAGCGAGTTCCACTCATTTGAGTTGTCAGGGTTAACCTGAGCTATTTCCTCAGCCTTTGCGCAGAGCTCCTCCTTTGCAGTGAGGTTGTTCTTCTGCTCACTCTTCATATTCTCGAAGAAGTTCTGGTGCTTCTTGTTGATCTGGCTGGTAATCTCCTTGAACTCCTCCCAAACCGATTCGCGAAGATCCTTGGCTACAGGGCCTATCTCCTTCCACTCCTCATGGAGTTTCTGGAGCTCCTTGAATGCGTTCACAACATTAGGCATCTCAATGAGGCTCTTGGCCTTGTCAATAATGGACCTCTTGCTCTCGAGGTTCTTCTTGAAATCGAGGTCTCTGAATTCGTTGTTTATCTTTATGTAGTCGTAGAACTTCTCAACTGCTCTCTGGTACTGTTCCCAGAGGTTTTTAACCTCGGATGCTGGAACCTGGCCAACGCTCTTCCAACGGGCCTGGAGCTCCTTGAAGGCTGGAACTGTGAGGTTAAGGTCCTCGGCCTTGTCTAGAAGTGCGTTTATTTGCTCTATTACATCACGCTTTATTGCAAGATTCTCATCCTTCATTCTCTGCTCAACCTCAAGGAAGTTGTTTCTCATCTCCCTGTACTTGGCATAAATCTGCTTGAAACCTCTCTCAATGTCAATGAACGGATTCTTTGTTCCATCGGGGGCGTTCTCCTTCGGCTCAGCCATAGCGGACTCATTTTCCGCGTCATTGGCAGCCTCATCCTCCTCGTTGGACCTCTTCTGGTCTGCTGCGCTTTCGCTCGCCTCAATGGCGGCATAATCTACAGGAGTGTCAACGTCGTAGAGGCCTGAAGCAATTTTCTCGCGACGAAGGACCTTGTAGAAAGCGGCCTTTAGAACATCTGCATACTTGTAGAGTTCCTGCTGGTCTCCGTTCTCCAGCATCTTTTCAAATTTCTCAACTATCTCCTTGAGAGAGAGATTGGAATAATCTAGCATTTGTTGTGCAGAAGCGCCATTCTCTATTGATGGAGCGTTCTCACTTAAAGCGGTGGTGTTTTTTTCCATAAAACTGTTAATTGGAATTAAATAAACTAGCATCCTTCACTATAGGACACATAACC
>DCHN01000028.1:14374-15537 GCA_002315995.1 Bacteroidales bacterium UBA1751
GCCCGTGTCCGGCCAACTTTTTGATAAATACCTGCAATGGAGTATCTTTGCAGTAGAAATAGATACAAGATGAGAATTGACATTATAACGGCAGTACCGCAGCTTCTTGAGAGCCCTCTAAACTATTCAATTGTGCAGAGGGCCAAGGATAAGGGGCTGGTAGATATTCACATACACGACATCAGAGAGTGGGGAAAGGGAAACTATCATCAGGTAGATGATTACAGTTATGGCGGCGATGCTGGTATGGTAATGATGGTTGAGCCGGTGTTCAACCTCATTTCAAAACTCAAAAGCGAGCGTGATTATGATCAGGTGATATATATGACGCCCGACGGCGAGCAGTTCAGCCAGAAGATGGCCAACACCCTCTCATGCTACCAGAACCTGATAATTCTCTGCGGACACTATAAGGGAATTGACCACAGGATTCGTGAGCATCTGATTACAATGGAGATAACAATTGGAGATTATGTTCTGAGCGGTGGCGAACTGGCTGCTGCAATTGTAGCGGATGCTGTAATAAGACTTATTCCCGGAGCCATGTCAGACGAGACCAGCGCACTGAGCGACTGCTATCAGGACGGGCTTCTCTCCGCTCCCATCTATACGCGCCCAGCCGAATTCAACGGGTGGCGCGTTCCCGACGTACTTCTCAGCGGCAATCCGAAGCTCATAGCCCAGTGGCAGGAAGAGCAAGCCATTGAGCGCACCCGCCAACTCCGTCCGCAACTCCTCAAAGATCTGGGACTGGAATAGCGAATCTGCATTGGCCAGACACGGGTGGCCCGTGGTGGCCAACACCAAAAAAACGGGATAGAAATCTGATTTTCTATCCCGTTTCGTTTAACATCAAGCCCTTAGGCCTCTATCTTCTAGAAGAATTTCTCCTCTTTGCCTTCGATTTCTACAGGCTCTGCAGCGTCAGTGATGCGCTGACCTGGACGTGGGCTCTGATTTACGCGGGCTGGACGCTCTGGGCGTGGGCCACGCTCGCCTCTATCGCCACGTGGGCCATGGTCACCACCCTCACGACGTGGTCCGCGATCACCATCTCTATGTCCGAATGGCTTGCCACCGCGCTCACCTCTATCGCCACGGTCTGGACGTGGTTTACGCTCAGGCTCAACATATCCCTCCGGCTTCTCCATAAGGGCTCTGCG
>DCHN01000074.1:0-20713 GCA_002315995.1 Bacteroidales bacterium UBA1751
TTAACTCTTTTACTCGTATTGTTTGTGCTGGTGGCTTTTGGGCTGCCGGCTCAAACTATTTATGAGTATAACAGGAAAGATGCCACCGTATTGTTTTTCAATAAGGATCTCTCGCAGCATATTCCGCACATTGTGAGGATGTATGAAGACGGGCGTGCAATTCATAATGGCATCTGGAATATTGATACGGCAGGGAAGGCACGAATCCAGCCGCCAATGATGATGGTTACCGACTGGGAGGACGATGGAAACGGTGGAGTCACCCCAATTCCAAAGAATATAATTCTTATTGGAATGGCTCCTGTTAACTTTTCATATTTCATCTCCCCGAGTCCGGAGCGCTATTATCATCTCTTCAGGCACGAATACACCCATACTGTAACCACAGACAAGACTGCTTCGCCCGACAGGTTCTGGAGAGGTGTTCTTGGAGGGAAATTTACTGTTGAACCACAGCACCCATTCTCGGCGGTGTGGAGTTTTCTTGGCGCTCCAAGATGGTATACGCCAAGGTGGTATCAGGAGAGTGTGGCTTGCTTCATGGAGACCTGGCTCAGCGGTGGAGTTGGACGTGCATTGGGAGGATACGATGAGATGTATTTCCGAAGCATTGTGGATTCTGGCGATGAGCTCTTTTCTGTAGTGGGAATTGAAACCGAAGGAACCTCATCTGATTTTCAGGTGGGTGCCAATTCATATCTCTATGGTACAAGATTCATCAATTTTCTTGAGTTGAAGTATGGTTTGGAAAAGGTACTTGCCTTCTACAACAGAACTGAAGATAGCAAGGCCATTTTCAGCAAGCAGTTCAAGAAGGTCTTTGGGAAGGAGTTGCGTGAAGTTTGGGATGAGTGGAGGGAGTACGAGGTTGAGCATCAGAAAAAGCAGCTTGCCACCATTGAGGAGTATCCTGTAACTGAAACAACGGCACTCTCTGACAAGGCGCTTGGCTCCATGTCTCCTGTTGTGCTTGATGAAGAGAACGGTTGTGCATATTTTGCGGTGAACTACCCGGGCGATCTCCCGCACATAGAGAGAATGGACCTCAAGAGCAGGGAGCGCACCAAGTTGCATGTGTTGGACAACCCTATGTTGTATCAGAGTTGCTATATTACGCTGGACAAGAAGAGGCAACGCCTCATTTGGACAACGCAGAACAGCAAATATCGTGGAATCAGGGTTTATGATCTCCAGAAGGGGAAGATTGTAAAGAAGCTCAATTATCAGAGATGTTCTGAACTTGTGTATGACAATACCGGTGATTGTATGTACTGCATCTTTACCAATGCGGGCAAGGTTCATCTCTGCAGATACGATTCCGACTTTGAAAACAGGTCAATCATATATTCTTTTCCATTTGGAATAAGTGCTTTTGACCTTGACGTATCGCATAACGGAAAGTGGTTGAGCGCTACAATATCAGGCAACAATGGTGAGCAGAGCCTCATTAGGTTCAATATAGAGGGGCTCAACAAAGCATCTTTCTCATACGAGACACTCTACACCTCTGCTGATAGCAATCTGGGCCAGTTCAAGTTCGCTCCGGGGGACTCCCTTATGGTTGGAAGTTCATACTATACCGGAGTCAGCAATATCTGGAGTCTGGACCCCAAGACAAAGAGCCTTGATTTGCTGAGCAATACCAGAATAGGTCTCTTTTCTCCACAGGTAATGGAGAATGGCGATATAATTGCGTTGGAGTTTGAGAGGAACGGTATGAGGCCTGTTCAGTTCTCTCCTGTTGTTCTCAAGGATGCAAATGCTGTTGAGATGCTTGGTCAGAAGGCCTACGAGGCGCGTTCCAAAGAGTTGGAGGCTCTTGGCGTAAGCAAATACAAGGCACCCGATATAAGTTTTGCGCAGGTGTATGACTCCATTAAAGTGTACAGCTCATTCAAGAACTTCCGTTTCACTGGCGCTTATCCCGAAATTTCTGGTTTCCGTGACAAACAGGCCTGGAACAAAGTCACTCCTGTTCTTGGATACCGTTTCATGTTCCAGGACCCTCTTGGTCTGAATACCTTGAAGATGAGCATAGGCATCTCGCCTTGGAGCAACAATGATGCTGTAAACCAGTATCATGCCCAGCTGGAGTGGAACTACTGGCAGTGGAAACTCACCGCCTCCTTTAATCCTACATCGTTCTATGATTTGGTTGGACCTATACAGTCAAGCAGAAAGGGTTGGATGGTCAGAGTTGGATATGAGAGTTCGAACTCTACTCTTCCACCTTCGAATATATCCTACGGAGGAAACATTGCCGCCTTTGGTATGATGGATGCTCTGCCTCTCTACCAAGAGATAGAGACCGACGTCTCCTCCTTCCAGACTTTTGACGCCTTCTTCGAATACAGCAAGAAAAGAGGCACGCTCGGCTCCGTTACCGCCGAATCGGGAATTGTGGCCGGTGTTGACGGGTATGCCTACCTGGCCGATGGAAAATTCTTTCCTGCGCTCAATATGAACTGCGATTTGGGTTTCCCGCTTCCTATGAGAAACAGCTGTCTGTGGTTCAGGAGTGCGCTGGGGCAGAATTTCGGTGATCCGGATTCGGTCTTTGGAAATGAGTATTTCGGCGGTTTCGGCAATAACTGGGTCGATTACCGCCCGGCGAACCGCTATCGCTACGTAAGTTCTTTTCCTGGAGTGGATATAGATGAAATAAGGGCACATTCGTATGCGAGGTTAATGGCAGAGGTGAATCTGCCTCCAATCAAGTATAATGATTTCGGGTTTGTTACACTGTATCCTACCTACACTATGTTCAGCCTCTTTTCTACGGGGTTGCTTACGGATCCTTGGAGGTATGATATATCTGGTGTGAAGTGCAATGGTTATGTGAATGTGGGACTTCAGATAAATACGGAGGTTGTGCTCTTCAAATTCATGAAAACCACCTGGAGCATCGGTTATGCAAGGGCATTCCTTCCAGACGGGAGCAACAGGGGTGATTTCCTCTTCAGTTTGAAACTCTTCTAAGTATGAACTATTTAGTAAGCATACTGCCAATTGTAGTCTATTTCATAATAATAAAGGGTATGGATGGATTCTCGCTGGCCAGATGGGGGAGAATCCTTGAGAGTTTTGTGTGGGGTATTGCTGCCTGTTTTATATGTTATGGAGTTGGCTTCGCATTCAGCGGAACGGGTGCTGCAGGAGCTTTTCCGGTTGCGGAGGAGATAATTAAAGGAGTTCCCCTCATCTTTGCAATATATAGGAACAGGTCGGCTTTCTTCGCTGAATCACTTATTTACGGTGCTGCGGTGGGAGCCGGATTCGCCTTGAGCGAGAATATTCTCTATGTCTTCTATAATCCTGATTTCGGGCTTGGGGATGCAATTCTCAGGGGGGTTGGAACTGCTCTCATTCATATTGGGTGTACGGCCTTCTTTGCAACAGCTATTCTTGTGGCAAGCAGAGTTGTAAAGGAGAGGAGTGTTGCAATAAAGGTTCTTGCAAGCGTTGCGGTATTGCTGCCTTCCTGCGCAATACATCTTGTATACAATATGTTTCTGTTGCCTGAATTTATTCAGATGGTTGCAGTTGTGGTTATTTTCATGCTGCTTTTCCTTCTTGCATACCAGATTGATGAGAAGCTGATACACAGGTGGCTTGACCTCTGCATTTCAAACGATATTGCGCTCTTTATGTCAATTAAGGAGGGGAGGCTTCAGGATACGAATGCCGGAGGTTATCTTCTTATGGCAAAGGAGAGGTTCCAGCCCGATGTCTTTTTTGACATATGCGTATATCTTGGCCTCTATCTTGAGCTCTCCATTGCTGCAAAGAGCAGGATGATAATAAAAGAGTCGGGAATGAATATTCCTCTTAGCGAGGAGGAGCACCAGGCCAACTGTGACAAATTGGTGGAACTTCGCTCCCTGCGCAAATCAATAGGTACTTCAGGTATTCTTCTGCTCAAGCCCTTCATAAATGAAAAGGCGGCAGACAACTGGGTAATGAGCGAACTGCTTTAGGAGCTGCTGTCTCAGATTCTCTCCAGAGTCTCAAATGCGAGTGGCAAATAGTTTTCAGGCATGCCGTTGCAGGTGAATTCAACGAGCAGGAGCTTGAGAAGCGTATATTTCTGAATCTCCCTCTCTATGGCCACCATATCTGTTGAAATTGATTTTGGAAGGAGCTTCCCGGCCATTCCACCCTCGCCGAAGAAGTACTCTTCTGAGAAGTTTTTCCAGGCTGTGTGTGCCATTGCCCTGTTTATGTGGAAATCGTGCTCCAGAAAATCATCTGAAGACCAGTTGCATATCATATAGGTCATACCAATGTCAATGAGAGGGCATCCGTATGAGAAGAATCCCAGATCAATGAAGTAATTGGAGTGGTCGCTGCTCAGGGGAGCACCCTTGGCAAGGGTAGATATGACATTGCCGAAGTGGAGGTCTCCGTGAAGGACACTCTTTGAGTTTGGTATGCCGTTTCTTATGAAATCCTCCAGCCGTCTCTTTTGCTCTGTGCTGAAGTGTCTTTCGTGACCGAGAAGCATGAGGAAGTCCTCCTGGGCCGATGGGAACATTCCCTCAGGAGCCTCTATTGAGTGAAGTTTGAGGCAAAGTCTGGCAAATTCGCGTGAAAGTTCCGGGATGCGCTCCGGTTCATCGGCAAACATTCTTGAGAATGAGCGTTTTCCTGCAATTCTCTTGAACATTATGCCTGTTCTTGTTCCGTCTGTAACGAGTTCTCCCGGCTCGGGCGATGGTACTCCTATTGACCACACCTTCTTTGCAATTTCATGCTCCTTCAGAATGGCATCGAGGTCAAACCCGCTCTTATACAGTTTGACCATAATATTGGGGTTCTCTTTGCTGTTGTAGCTCTCACCGTTTGCTCCCTCTCCGGAAGGGATATAATCTTGAAGGTCAATAAGTTTTTTCTCAATCATGGCTTTGGTAACTAAATGTGGGTAATTCGCTCTTGTCTTGCTCTGAACCTGATATGGCGTACAATATCGGGAATCAGGAGAACTGGCATTGTAGCAAGTATAATTGTTATGTATGTGCGGGCGCTGAGCGGGGCAACATTGAAGAATGGCCAGGCTATTTGGGTAATGAGCAGCTGCCCTGCAATTATAAACATGGCTATTGAAATGAATCCTATACTGAAATGCTCTCCTGCATTGCCCGGGTGGCGTATAGTGTCAATCAGATCTGCAAACAGGCTCCTTCCGGTGCGGAAATAGCGGGCGTTGAAGATGTTCCAGAACTGAAGCATTACAAATGAGGTGAAGAATATTCCCATTTTGTACGGCGATAGTTCACCTTCATTGTGAAGAGTGCTCCAGAGAGCCGAAAGTATGGCAAAGAAAGTGAATCCGCTCAGAAGAATGGTAATGGCCATTGCCCTGTCAATGATATGTGCTTTCGGGTTGCGAGGTTTCTCTCTCATAACTCTCTTGTCTGGAGGAAGCGATGCGAGAGCCATTGCTGCAAATGTGTCCATTATGAGGTTCACCCACAGCATTTGAGTAACTGTTAGTGGGGATTCAATTCCTATGAAGGCGCCAAGGAGAAGAACCAGGCAGGCGCATACGTTTATTGTCATCTGGAAGAGGATGAATCTCTTGATATTCATATACAGGGAGCGTCCCCAAAGAATACCTTTGTTTATGCTTGCAAAGGAGTTGTCAATAATGGTTATGTCGCTTGCCTCCTTGGCCCTTGATGTTCCGTCGCCCATTGAGAGGCCAACCTGAGCCTTCTTGAGCGCCAGGGCATCGTTTGTTCCATCTCCGGTTACGGCCACCACTTCACCGCATTGCTGAAGCAGGGATACAAGCCTGAGTTTATCCTCAGGGCGTGCTCTGGAGAGAACCTTCAAGTTGGGGAGAACCTCCTCCATGATCTGCGAATCGCTCATTTGTGAGAACTGCACTCCGGTAAGGCTTTGAGGTTTCTGGTCAGGGTTGAGAATGCCTGCGTCAACGGCAATCTGGTTTGCGGTGAGAGGAACATCTCCTGTAACCACAATTACCCGCACTCCTGCGCCTGCACAGGTGAGAATTGCATCCTTTACATCCTCTCTTACGGGGTCACTTATTGCGGCGGTGGCAATGTATGTCAAAGGTTGCTCCTCGTTTGAATCTGGGGTTATGTCACTGTATGCAAAACCAAGCGTTCTGAAGCCTTTGCTCTGAAACTGTGAAAGAGTCTTTAAAACCGTTTCGGTTGTAGTTGAGTTATTGAAGCCTATGGAGTTGCACCTTGAGAGTACAATTTCAGGGGCTCCCTTTATGAGTCTTATCCTTCTCCCATTTGCAAGAGCCACGTCGGTTGACATATATTTCTTTTCGGTGGAGAATGGTTCCCTGCCAAGTATGGATGCATTTCTTCTCAAATTTGAATAGTCAATGCCCAAGCTCTTCTCCAGCCATTTAAGCAGGGCTCCTTCGGTTGGATTTCCAAGAACTTTTGACTCGGAGAGTTCAGCGGTGGAGTTGAGCGCAATTGAGGCTGAAATTAAATCATTCTCTTCAACCTCTTCATTTGTGGAGATGTATGAAATGAGGGAGTTGACCTCCATTCTGTTTTTTGTAAGGGTGCCTGTCTTGTCGGTGCATATTACCGTTGTGGCTCCCATTGTTTCGCAGGCGTGGAGCCTTCTTACAAGATTGTTCTCCTTGAGCATCTTGCGCATGCTCAGGGCAAGGCTTATGGTCACGCTCATAGGAAGGCCCTCTGGAACGGCAACTACAATGAGAGTTACGGCAATGAGAAGTGAACTCAGTGCGAATTCAAGAAGGGCAACGGTTGTAATCTCATTGACTGAGGCAAACCAGTATGACATTCTTCCAATGAAGATAAGGGCTGCAATTATATAGCTTATCTTGGTTATGTGGCCGGCCAGTCTGTTCAATTGTCTGTTCAACGGGGTTTCAATCTCCTGTTCGTTCCTCAGCAGCATTGCTCCCTTTCCCTCCTGGGTATCAACGCCTACATCTGATACGCAATATGTGCAGTTGCCCTCTATTATGGTTGAACCCCGCAGAAGGAAGTTGGATGGGTAGGTGCATTGCTCATCTTCACTGGCTTCTCCTGCCTGTTTGTTGGCATACATCTCGCCTGTGAAGTTGGACTCATCGACCTTGAGGCAGAGAGCCTCCAATACATAGCCGTCTGCCGGTACTTCGTCACCGCTTTCGAGCTGAACTATGTCGCCTTTGCATACGTCGCTCTTTGCAATGAGGAACATGCGTGGACTCTGGGCATCTTCCGCTTCTGTGTTACTTGGCAGGCGCAGCACTTTAACGGGGCGCTCATCCTTTTTTTTGTTGAGGATAAGAAACTCCTTCTCCGCCTTATGCTCAAACCAGAAGGCCAGGCCAGTTGCCAGAATAATGGCAATGAAGATGCCAAGGGGCTCTATGAGGGCATCTATCGCCCGGTTGGTGAAGATGATTTCATAAAGCGATATTGCGGTTGAGAGGGAGAGGACAACCAGCAGTATTATTATTATTGGGTCGGTGAATTTTTCAAGAAAGAGCCTCCATACACCCTTTTTCTCCGCCTCCGGAATTATGTTTCCTCCTTTTCCCTGCTCGGCCTGAACAGATCCGTGTATGATGTATTGCATATAAATGGTCAGTTTCCGTATGCGAATATAGCAAGTAAACGTGAAAAATAGTGGAACTGTTTGAAAATTAAAGATAATTCATATACCTTTGCACACCTTTTCTCGGGCAGATAAGGAAGTTTTTTATTTTATTAATTTTAAACTGAACAGAATATGTCTGTAAAAATTCGTTTGGCACGTCATGGTAAGAAGAATGCTGCTTTCTACCATATTGTTGCCGCTGACACAAGAGCACCACGTGATGGTCGCTTCATTGAACTTCTCGGTTCTTACAATCCAAACACAAACCCTGCAACCATTGTATTGAACAGCGATAGAGCTTTCTATTGGCTTTCAGTTGGTGCTCAGCCTTCTACAACCTGCAGAAGAATTCTCTCTTACAAGGGTATCCTTCTCAAGAAGCATCTTGCTGAGGGTGTTGCAAAGGGTGCTCTTACACAGGAGCAGGCTGATGCCAAATTCAATGCTTGGATGAGCGAGAAGGAGAATAAGATTGTAGCAAAGAAGAACACTCTTGCTCAGAATGCAAACAGTGCAAAGAAGAGTGCAATTGAGGCTGAGGCTAAGGTTAACGAGGCTAGAGCTGAGGTTATTGCAAAGAGAAAAGCTGAGGAGCAGGCCGCTAAGGAGGCTGCTGCAAAGGAGGCCGCTGAGGCTGCTGCAGCTGCTGAGGCTGAGGCTGCTCAGACCGAGGCTCCTGCAGAAGCACCTGCAGAGGCTCCAGCTGAGGCATAACTCTTTCATTGCAAAAAAGAGCGGGAGAGTTCCCGGAATTACCCTGAGAGTTGAAAAACTTTCGGGGTTTTGTTTTGTCTGATTCGAATGATTACCTTTACATAATAAAATGAGTAGGGTATGAGTGATCAGGTTATTGGAATAGAGGGGATTAGAAAAGTATACAGGCTTGGCAACCAAACTGTGAACGCTCTTGATGGGGTTGATCTGTCAATTTGCAGGAATGAGTATGTGGCAATAATGGGACCTTCCGGAAGCGGCAAGTCAACCATGATGAATATTCTCGGTTGCCTTGACACACCTTCATCTGGGAAATATGTTTTGAATGGGACAGATGTCAGCTGTATGGATGATTCCCAGCTTGCAGATGTAAGGGGAAATGAAATAGGTTTTGTATTTCAGTCATTCAATCTTCTTCCCAGATATTCGTCTCTGGAGAATGTGGCGCTTCCTCTCATTTACAGGGGTGTTCCAAAGGCAAAGAGGGAGGAGCTTGCGCGCAAGGCGCTTGAGTCGGTAGGGCTTGCAGAGAGAGTGAACCATAAGCCTAACGAACTCTCGGGGGGTCAGCGGCAGAGGGTTGCGGTTGCACGTGCGCTTATAAACAATCCCTCCATTATTCTGGCCGATGAGCCTACGGGAAACCTTGATACAAAGACCTCAATAGAGATCATGAAGCTCTTCGAGCAGATCTATCGCAGTGGAAATACAATAATTGTGGTTACGCATGAGGAGGACATTGCCAGGCATGCAAGACGAATCATACGTCTGCGCGATGGTAAAATAGAGTCGGACAGTGTGAATGAGACTCCGGCAATGGCTGCTCTTGAGAATTTGGGTATAAGCATTTGAGAGAAAATTTTTAATAGTATGAAAATATATACTAAAACAGGAGACAAAGGGGAGACTTCACTTGTTGGTGGAAGCAGGGTTCCCAAGTGTTGCAGCAGGGTTGAGGCGTATGGAGATGTTGATGAACTCATAAGCTGGCTTGGCCTTATTATTGCGGCCACCCCAGATGAGTTCGGCATTGAGAAGGATAATCTTCTTGCCATTCAGAAGGAGCTTATGGCTGTTTCGTCACATTTTGCTTGTAATAGCAGCGAGTCAAGATTGAAGGGACTTGATTCTGATGCCGTGCTCTTTCTTGAGGGTGAAATAGACAGGATGAGCGATGCCATTCCGGCACAGACTGCTTTCATTCTTCCAGGTGCGCCCAAATTCTCTGCCGCAGCGCATGTGGCGCGTACCGTATGCCGCAGAGCGGAGAGACACGCACTGAGAATATTGCAGGAGGAGTGTGAAGGTTCAGATGGTAATCTTGAGAATATTAGAACAGGTATAAAATATCTTAACAGGCTTTCTGACTACCTCTTTGCTCTTGGCCGCTATTTTACATATAAAAGCGGCAGCGCAGATATAAACTGGCTGCCGTAGTGTAGTTGGGTTGGGAGGTTATTCCGTTAGTTTCTTGTATTTGAAGCGCTTTGGTTCACTGTTTCCAAGGCGCATTTTCTTGTTCTCCTCGTACTCTGAGTATGAGCCTTCAAAGAAGTATACCTTTCCGTCACCTTCAAATGCAAGAATATGGGTGCAGATTCTGTCGAGGAACCAGCGGTCGTGGGAGATAACCACTGCGCATCCGGCAAAGTTGTCAAGACCCTCCTCAAGAGCCCTTATGGTATTAACATCAACGTCATTGGTTGGCTCGTCGAGCAGAAGCACGTTGCCCTCCTCTTTAAGTGCAAGTGCGAGATGGAGACGGTTCCTCTCACCTCCGCTGAGGATTCCGCACAACTTCTCCTGGTCTGCTCCGCTGAAGTTGAAGCGTGAAACGTAGGTTCTTGCAGGTACTTCGCGGTTTCCGAGTTTTACGAACTCGGAGTTTGCAGCTATGGTCTGATATACGGTAAGGTCAGGGTCAATTTGCTTGTGCTGCTGGTCAATGTAGGCGAGTTTCACGGTCTGTCCAACCTTGAAATCTCCGCTATCGGGGGTGTCGTAGCCCATAATAAGGCGGAAAAGGGTGGTTTTTCCGGCGCCATTGGGTCCAATTACGCCAACAATGCCTGCAGGTGGCAGGGAGAAGTTGAGGTTCTCGAACAGGAGTTTGTCTCCAAATGATTTCTTTACATTAACTGCCTCAATGACATTGTTTCCAAGCCTTGGGCCGTTTGGAATGAAGATCTCAAGGCGCTCCTCCTTTTGTTTGCCATCTTCATTGAGCATCTTTTCGTATGCACCAAGGCGGGCTTTTGATTTTGCCTGCCGTGCTTTTGGTGCCATTCTCACCCACTCCAGCTCACGTTCAAGGGTCTTGCGTCTCTTGCTCTCCTGCTTCTCCTCAAGTTCAAGGCGTTTGGTCTTCTGGTCAAGCCATGAGGTATAGTTACCCTTCCATGGAATTCCCTCACCGCGGTCGAGCTCGAGAATCCAGCCTGCAACATTGTCGAGGAAGTACCTGTCGTGGGTAACGGCAATTACAGTACCCTTATATTGTTGCAGATGGGCTTCAAGCCACTGAATACTTTCGGTGTCGAGGTGGTTGGTTGGCTCGTCGAGGAGCAGTACGTCGGGTTCCTGGAGAAGAAGCCTGCAGAGGGCAACCCTTCTGCGCTCTCCACCGCTGAGATTTGCAACAAGTGCGTCCGGTTCAGGGCACATCAGAGCATCCATTGCCCTTTCAAGTTTGGAATCTATTTCCCATCCTCCGCACTGGTCTATTTTCTCGGTAAGCTCGCCCTGACGCTCCATAAGCTTGTTCATCTGGTCGTCGTCCATAGGCTCGCAGAACTTCGCGTTTATATCCTCGTACTCCTTGAGAAGATCCATAACCTCCTGAACACCCTCCTGAACAACCTGAAGAACTGTCTTTGAGTCATCGAGCTGGGGTTCCTGCTCAAGGTATCCTACGGAGTAACCCGGTGCAAAGACAACCTCTCCCTTGTAGGATTTCTCTATTCCGGCAATAATCTTCATAAGAGTGGATTTTCCACTGCCGTTAAGGCCTATGATTCCTATTTTGGCTCCATAGAAGAAGGAGAGATAAATATCCTTAAGAATTACTTTATTGTTGTGCGGTAGGACCTTCCCCACGCCATTCATTGAAAAAATGATTTTAGGATCCTGCTGTTGTGCCATAATGTTCTCTATTTTCTGCAAAGATACCTTTTTTTCAGCGGAATCAAAGAGGGGCTGCTGTTGCGGTTCAGAGCATTCTGAAAACTCTTGGAGCTGGTGAATCCGCTCAGAATGGCTATGTCCTGAAGAGATATCTCCCTGTCTTTTTCAAAAAGCATTCTGGCGTGCTCAAAGCGGAAGGCGTTGATGAACTGCTTGTATGAAACTCCTTCAATTGTACGTATTGAGTAGGAGAGGTAATTTCTGTTTGAATATATGAGCTTAGAGAGTTCATTGAGGGTTATGGACTGAAGGTAGAGCTCTCCTTTACGTATCTCCTCACGTGCGTTTTTCAGAATAAGGTCATAGCATGTGCCCCTTCTGCCGGTAATACTGCATTGCTGGTAGCCAGGGCCATTATCCTCCAGAAGAGGGGTGAACATCTCACAATTGGATGTGTCGTACTCCTCTTTCCACTCCTGAGGGGTGTCATCTCCGAACAGGGCGCTCTCAATTATATTGTTGAACCTGTTTATGTAACTCTTTAATATTGCGTAGACTTCTGCTGCGGTGTCAAGCAGAAGAGATACTCTATTTTTCATTCTTCCTCCACTCATTTCCTACTCTCACCAACATATAATCATCTATGCATCCGCTCCTTCTCTCACCATACTTGTTTGAGAGCAGTATCTCCCTCTTGAACTCCATAGGGGTCTTTCCGGTGAATGTCTTGAAGTGGTTATTGAAGGTGCAAACCACACTGTATCCGCATTTGGCGCTGACTTCATTGTTCGGTATGTGAGGGTTGCTCAACATAATAAAGCAGGCTTCCTTGATTCTGTAATAGTTCAGGAACACCCTGAAACTCATATTGAGGCGGCTATTGAATGCCCTTGAGAGGTAGCTTACATTCGTGCCCACTTTTGACGCCATTATGCCTTCATTTATTTTAGGGTTCAGGTGACTCCCCTCCTCGAGAAAGTATCTTTCAACCTCTTTTATAATGTAGTCCCTGTGGTCCATACTCTGCAAAACTTCCTTATTGTTGGGCAGCAGATGTGTCTCGGTTATGCCTCCATATTCACGTTCACTCCCCGCAGGCTCTTTTTTTGCAATGCTGCCTTCCTGTTCTCTAAATATTGAAAGGCAGGTCAGTGACATAAATGCCATAAATAGTGTAAACAGACTCCAGACCAGCCATGCGGGAAACAACGAATCTGCAAAAAGGAGGACACTTGCAAGAATGAGGAACATCACAAGTTTTTTCAGAATCCTTTCGGTATTCTTTCTGTTTTGTGAGACACGGCTGTTGCCATAGAATTTCATCAGATACCTTATGGTAATGAGGAGCAATATTGCGGCCAGAAGAGTGTTTACCAGACTCAAAGAGAATACGCAGAGCGTGCGCTCAATTGTGCCGACTCTATATATGGCTTCTCCGGCAAATACAATGGTTGAAGATGTGGCGAATCCAATCCATGGAAGTTGTGCCTCTTTGCGAAGAATGCCGGAGTGTTGGAGCAGAGTGATCCATAGTGGGAGTGAGATTATGGAGATGTTGAAGAGAAATGTTGGTGACTGATAAAAGAGCTGCAGGAAAATGAGTGCCATATACTCCGTTATCAGTGCAAAAATCAGGTGACGTCTCGTTGTCATTACGATTGTTTTTCACGCAATTTAGGTAATGAAAATCGCCAAAACGACATTTTCGGACGTTTTGGCGAGATATACAAGATTTGATATGTTTTTATTCTGCAAAAATCATTTTTTGATCTGCTCGAACCCGTTTCCATATACACCGGTCACGCTTCCAACTGACATGAATGCCCTCTCATCAATTGATTTCACTATTCGGTAAAGCATGTTTATGTCATGTTTGCGTATGACTACCATGAGGATTTTGCCCTTGTGTTTGGTATACCACCCCTCGGAATCAAGCAGGGTGACACCACGGTGAAGGTCTGAAATAATTGCATCGGCAATTTTGTCGTATAAATCTGATACTATGAAGATCTGAAGTGACTGCTTGGTGCCTGATATGAAGAGGTCAATGGCGTATCCAGATGTGAAAACAAGAATATAGCCATAAAGCACAATTGCAAGCCTTTCTCCGAATGACTGCATACCAACAACGTTCCCGGCCTGATCAAGAACCTCCTTTGCGGGAAGGAGTATTGCTGAAGCCACAATGAATATGTCAATGGTCAATATTATTCTACCTGGCGATAGATTCTTGTACTTGGTTATAATGAGTGCAACTATGTCCGTGCCGCCGGTGCTTCCACCCTGTGAAAAGCATATTCCTATGCCAAGGCCGGCAAGAAGGCCGCCGCAGATTGCGCAGAGAAGTTTGCCGTTGCTTGTGGCGAACTCCCTTATGAAATCCTCCGGAAGGAATGTTGGAACAATGTCAAGCAGAATGGAGGCAAGAATTATTGCATATATGGTCTTGGCTCCGAACCCTTTTCCAAGAACCTTCAATCCTATTGCAAGGAGAACTATATTTATTGCAAAGAATGTTACACTCACAGGAATGCCCAGAGCGTAGTGGAGTATGGCGGAGATACCTGTAACTCCACCTCCTACAAGTTCGTTCGGAATCAGGAACGTATCCCATCCCAAAGTATAGAAGAGCAGACCTATTGTAATGAGAAAGTACTCCTTCAGAGCGGACCAGAATGTTTGTTTTATATACATAGAATAAAATATTGCACTCCGCCGCAAAGTGCGGCGGTTGTTTCATCTGCAAATGTATACAATTTTAGAACTGGTTCTTTGACGGGTCGTCGCTTCCGGTAAATATTGACATAACTCCCGATTTCTTTTCGGTGTTTATCTTAATATCCTTTATCATGTCAAATCCCTGGCCGTAAACACTGGTTGTGGCGGTTATTGAGACAAACGCCTTGGGGTCAACTCTCTTTATGGCTGTAGTCAGGGCATTTATCTGGCTTTTACGGGCAACAACCACAAGAACCTTGCTCGGCTGCTGTGAATACCAGCCTACGGAATCCAAAGCGGTTACACCTCTTCTCATGTCATGAATGAGCATATCTCCAACCTCCTTGAACTTGCTTGAAAATATGAAGAGCTGAACCGACTGCTTTGAACCATAGAGGAGAGCATCGAGCATATAGGTAAAACTTACCATTTGTATATATCCATATACTACATCCTGTAGACCTTTCCCCGGGAGGAAGATTACTGACCCAATAATTACAAGGTCACAATAGAGGAATCCCTTTCCGGGGGAGACGTTGCTGTATTTGTTGAGAATCAGGGCAATGACATCTGTGCCGCCTGTTGAGCCTCCCTGAAAGAATATGGCTGCAACTCCAAATGCGCTCAATGTTCCGCTTATCATTGCGTTTATCCATGGTTCCGGAATATCCGATATGTTGGTTATGAACTCCCAATATGGCAGAATCTTGAAGAGGAGTGAGGCAAGAAGAATGCAGTATATTGTTTTGAAACCGAAGCCCTTTCCAAGAATAATGGTTCCTGTTGTAATGAGTATGGCATTGAGAACGAGGTAAGATACGGATATGTCAATGAATCCGTTGGTGGCGTAACTCAATATGGCTGATACACCGGTGACACCGCCTCCCGAAAGCCCCTGTGGAATCATGAATGCAACCCAGCCTACAACGTAGAGGAAAATTCCAAGTGATACTATTGAGTAGGATTTAATAACCGAAAATGATTTGTTCAATAGCGGTGCCATGTGCTAGCAGACTACGTTAATGATCTTTCCTGGAACGACAATGAGTTTCTTGATGCTTTTGCCCTCGAGCCACTTTGCGCTGTTCTCATTCTCAAGAACTGCTTTCATGGCACTCTCCTGGTCAAGAGTTTTTGGAAGTTCAATCTTGAATCTCATCTTTCCGTTGAAAGAAACAGGGTATTCAAAGGAGTCCTCCCTTGTATACTCCTCCCTGTACTCAGGGAATGAAGTTGTGCTTATGCTCTCGGTGTGTCCTGCGAGTGACCACAACTCTTCACAGATGTGTGGAGCAAATGGTGAAAGCAGAATTGTGAAACTCTCCAATATGCTTCTGTTGTTACACTTGAGGCTCTGAAGGTCATTCAGTGCAATCATGAATGCGCTCACAGAGGTGTTGAATGAGAATGCCTCAATGTCATCACCCACCTTCTTTATGAGTTTATGGAGTACCTTGAGTTCTGCTGCGCTTGGCTGTGCATCGGAAAGTGTGAATGTGTCGTTTACAAAGAACATTCTCCAGAACTTGCGGAGGAATCTGTTCACACCGTCAATTCCCTTGGTATCCCAAGGCTTGGAGGCCTCAAGAGGGCCGAGGAACATCTCGTACAGACGCAGGGTGTCAGCACCGTAGTCGTTGCAGATGTTGTCTGGGTTAACTACGTTGAACATGCTCTTGCTCATCTTCTCTACAGCCCATCCGCAGATATACTCTCCATTCTCAAGAATGAATTCGGCACTCTTGTATTCAGGCATCCAGTTCTTGAAGGCCTCAATGTCGAGATGGTCTGCATTCACTATGTTCACGTTCACGTGAATCTCAGTGGTATCGTATTTATCCTTGAGTCCGTATGATACAAAGGTATTTGTATCCTTGATTCTGTATACGAAGTTTGAACGTCCCTGAATCATACCCTGGTTTATGAGCTTTTTGAATGGCTCAATCTCTGTAACGTAACCAAGGTCGTAAAGGAACTTGTTCCAGAATCTTGAATATATGAGGTGGCCTGTGGCATGTTCTGTTCCACCTATGTAGAGGTCAACGTTTCTCCAGTATGCATCAACATCCTTGTTCACAAGGGCATTGCTGTTGTGAGGATCCATATATCTCAAATAATAGGCGCTGCTGCCGGCGAATCCGGGCATTGTACTGGTTTCAAGAGGGTACCCGTTGTATGACCAATCCTTTGCCCTTGCCAATGGCGGTTCACCGCTCTCTGTAGGGAGGAACTTGTCAACTTCAGGGAGGGTAACAGGAAGATCCTTTTCGTCAACCGGGGTAGGAATTCCATTCTTGTAGTATATAGGGAAAGGTTCGCCCCAATATCTCTGGCGTGAGAAAATTGCATCCCTGAGTCGGAAGTTTATCTTGCGTTTTCCAATACCTCTCTTTTCCACCTCGTCAATGGCTGCAGGAATAGCCTCCTTTACGCTCATTCCGGTAAGGAAGCCTGAGTTTATCATTGTCCCCTCCTTGGCATCAAAGCTGCTCTCGCTCACATCGCATCCCTCAATGAGAGGTATGATTGGAAGGTTGAATCTCTTTGCAAAGGCCCAGTCTCTGCTGTCGTGTGCAGGAACCGCCATTATGGCGCCTGTACCGTATCCGCTGAGAACATAGTCGCTGATCCATACAGGAACCTTGTCACCGGTGAAAGGGTTGATTCCGTAGGAGCCTGTGAAGACTCCTGTAACCTTTCTGGTCTCGGCAATTCTCTCCCTCTCGGTCTTCTTCTTGGTCTGGGCAATATACTCATCAACGGCAGCCTTGCATTCAGGTGTTGTAAGGCGCTCAACCCACTCGCTTTCAGGTGCAAGAACCATGAATGTAACTCCAAATATTGTGTCGGCCCTGGTGGTGAATATCTTCACATCCCATTTGCCTACCTTGAAGATCATCTCGGCACCCTGGGAGCGTCCTATCCAGTTGCGTTGCATATCCTTGAGAGAATCGGTCCAGTCAAGAGACTCCATATCATCGAGAAGCCTCTGGGCATATGCTGAAACTCTGAGCTGCCACTGCTTCATCTTCTTCTGCTCAACAGGGAAGCCGCCTCTAACTGAAACGCCCTCTTTGACCTCGTCATTGGCAAGAACGGTTCCCAGCTTCGGACACCAGTTCACCGATGTCTCACCCTGGTATGCTATTCTGTATCTCATAAGGGCATCGCTCTTCTCCTGCTCACTGAAACCCTTCCACTGATCTGCAGTGAAAACGGCACCCTCGCTGCATGCTGCATTTACATTTGCATTACCCTCCTTTTCAAATATTGCAACAAGATCCTCAATTGGCTCGGCCTTGCAGGTTGCATTGTTGTACCAATGGCCGAACATCTTTATGAATGCCCATTGTGTCCATTTGTAGTATTCAGGATCACAGGTTCTCACCTCACGACTCCAGTCGTATGAGAAGCCTATGCGGTCCATCTGACTGCGGTATCTGTTTATGTTCTCCTCCGTTGTCTTTGCAGGGTGCTGCCCGGTTTGAATTGCGTACTGCTCTGCCGGGAGACCGAATGCGTCATATCCCATAGGGTGAAGGACATTGAATCCCTTCAATCTTTTGAAACGGCTGTAGATGTCACTTGCAATATATCCTAGCGGATGGCCAACGTGTAGACCTGCACCTGATGGGTATGGGAACATGTCAAGCACATAGTATTTGGGTTTGGATGCATCCTCCTTTACCTGGAAGGTTTTTCCGGCTGCCCACTGGCTCTGCCACTTCTTCTCAATCTCCTTAAAATTGTAATCCATATAATAGTTTATTTTTATTCTCATTTATTGCCGTCTGTTGCATTGTTGCGGCTTTGGTCGGCACAAGCTGCAAAGGTATGAAAAATTATTTCTTCAAGCCGAATTTACCTTTCTTGCGCAGGCGGAAGTCAACGTTCACGCTGGTTCTCACCCTTACTTTCTCCCGGTTTAGAACTGCAGGTTTCCATTTAGGAGATGCCGAGATGACCTTGACCACCTCAGTGTCAATATCTTCGCTCACTCCGCGCACAATTTTCACATTGCTTACCTTTCCATCCTTTTCAATTACGAATTCAGCGGTAACCCTGCCCGAATCGCCATTGCGCAGGGCACTTTCAGGGAACTTGACATAAGGGTAAACCCATTTCTCCAGGAACTGAATCTCGTCGGAGTGCAGGTATGATGCAGGTGTGTCAACCTCATGCTGTGTATATATGCGGCCACGGGTATCTTCGCTGGCAACAGGTTCGTAGCTCTGATCCTTTATGCTCTTGAGTTTCTGGTCCCTTTCGCTTACAGCCTGGGCCAGGGAGTATGTGAATTGCGCAATACCCTCCATTTGCTGGTAGTCGAGTTTCCCTGGTACATCACGGGTGGTCATGAAATCCCTGTGCATTCCTGTTGTTATGAGCACTACCGGAATTCCGCTGCTGTGGAAATTCCTGTGGTCGGACTGCATATCAATGCTGATGCTCTTTGGTTCGAGCACGGCGCCCATCTCCTTTATTTGGTCAACTATTTTGTTGAGCTCCCAGTTCACTACACCGGTGAATATGCTGAACTCATTATTGGCTGCCGAACCGCTTGCATAGCTCTGCATGCTTCTTCCAACCATATTCAGGTCAATCATAAGGGTTATGTTTCCAACCTGGCCGAAGGAGCGGTTCAGGAAGTACCAGCTTCCTGCCTGGTTCTGACATCCTGCTCCAAAGAATGCAACAATTACCGAGCGTCTGAACATGATGCGGCTGCACTCTATTTCCCTGGCAAGTTCAATGAGCATTGCCGTTCCTGAGGCATTGGCATCGGCTCCGGGGAAAATCTCCGTACGTGGTTTCCCGTTGACATCAATGGTGTTCACTCCAACATTGTCATAGTGAGCTCCAATAAGAATATATTCATCTTTCAGTGCGGGGTCGGTTCCTTCAATAATTGCAACTATATTCCTTGAATGAATGGTGTCCTTCACATTCTCCTCGAACCCGGGCAGCTGGTTTGCGGTGAGAAGAAAATCATCGCCGTTTCTCGGGGTTATTGGAGTTACGCCATACTCCACAAGTTTGTCGTATATGTAGTGTGCCGCTGCAAGTTCTCCACTGCTTCCGGCAGCTCTTCCCATAAGGGTGTCGTTGCAGAGGAACTCAACGTGATGTTTGAATCTTGGAGCAAGTCCTCCCTCAACTCCCTGCATGAACTGGCACCAGCCTGGAACAAGGCTCATACAGGCGAGCAGAAGTGTAAGAACCATAGGAAGCATCTTCTCCTCAAACGCCTTAACAATTCTCCCAACCAGCGGATGGCGTACAATATCCTCCTTTGTGAACTGTACGGTTGCAATTCCCTTTATGCCCTTCAGCAGTTCCAGAGCTTTGGCAAGCCCTGAATCAGCCTTGTTGGGCAGGTCAATTTGTGTAGTGTCACCGGTAATGATGAATTTTGCATTGTTTCCCATTCTGGTGAGGAACATCTTTATTTGTGAAAGGCTTGTATTCTGTGCCTCGTCAAGAATTACAAAGGCGTTTTCAAGAGTGCGGCCTCTCATATATGCCAAAGGGGCTATTTGAATGGTTCCATCACTCATAAGCGATTTGAGTTTCTGCGGTGGAATCATGTCAATTAGCGCGTCATACAGTGGCTGGAGATATGGGTCAAGCTTGTCCTTCATATCTCCCGGAAGGAACCCGAGTTTTTCGCCTGCTTCAACGGCTGGCCTTGTGAGAATGATTCTTCTCACCTCCTTGTTCTTCAGGGCCCTTACGGCAAGAGCAATGGCTACATAAGTCTTTCCTGTTCCTGCAGGTCCTACGGCAAAGAGAAGGTCATTTTTGGTATACTGCTCAACGAACTTCACCTGGTTCTTTGTACGTGCCTTTATTGTGCGGCCCTCGTTGGCATACCCTATGATATGTTCATCGTCAGAATTACCGGTGGAATCACACTCCTTTTTATCTGAACCTTCAGCTGCCACCGGCATCATATCCCTTACATTGAAGAGGGTCTCATCAATATCATCTTCCGACAGTTTGCGCTTGCGCATCCTGGTGGCAATGAGGTCATTCACAGCTTTTTCAAAGGTGAGCACACTCTCCTGGTCACCTTTCGCTTTTATTACAGATCCTCTGGCTATGACCCTGAGGGTTGGAAATCCGGCCATAAGTTTATAGAGAAGGTTGTTGTTCACTCCAAGAATATCAACCGGATCTATGGCGCCCAGTTCAATACTCTTCTCAATCTCTTTGATTACTCTCTTTGCCATTTATTACAGATGTAGATTTTTAGAAACTGTCTCTTTGCATTTGATGTACCGGCTGTATTTCTCCCTGTTGGGGTGGTCAATCAGCTTTGATACCGGTACTACCGTATAATCATTTTCAAACTCCCCTTTCTTGAAGCACCAGAGCCATTCCCATTCAGGTTCAAGCAATCTGCATGCTCCCGTAAAGAGGTTCTTTTCAACTCTTATTGAAACCATAAGCTCCAGCCTGGTATAGAGCGGATCATTCTGGTTCGATATATAGTTTCCAAGCGAGTAGAAGCAAATGCCCTCCTCTCCTGAAATAACTGCATCCTGCG
>DCHN01000074.1:20796-22748 GCA_002315995.1 Bacteroidales bacterium UBA1751
CTGGCCCACCTGCGCTGCTCGCGGCTTGGGTGGAGGTTATACTCTATCCCCCAGTGGGGAAGGGCAACAATAAGGTCTGAGCCGGCCTCAACTGCCCTGCGGCACGCCTTTTTCACCTCCACGGAGTCCATCATGTTCACGGCGAACGGTGGTGGCACCGCATTCCCGTTTGTGGAGTAGGTGAAATTTATGAATGCTATGCGGCACCCTTTCACCTGCACAATGAGCGGATAGGCTTTCTCCTTCTCCTCACTCGAGCGATAGATTCCCGTATGTGCCAGAGCGAGCGAATCGCAGACTCTCAATGAACACTCCATACCGCGGGCTCCGTCGTCGGCAATGTGGTTGTTGGCCAGAAGAGCAAGGTCTATGCCACTTTTCTTTGCCTGAGCGGCAACTGCAGCCGGTCCTTTGAAGAGCGGGTAGCCTCTGAAGTTGCTGTATCCCATTGGAAACTCAAGGTTTGCAACGGTAAAATCAGCTCTGTTTATCCAGGGCTGGATATGCTTGAACATGTTCGAGTAGTCAAACTCAGCGGAGTCATTCTGTTTTTTTGCGGCAAGAGCCTTTGCGGAGTTTATCTGCGGCATGTGCTGCATTACATCTCCAATGAAGAGCAGTTCAAGTGTATCCCTCCCGAACGAGAATATCTGTAGTGGAATAAGTAGTGAAGCTGTTATGGAGAGTATGAAGTTCATTCTTGAATGCAAACCCCCTCCTGCACCTTGAATGCGGAAGGGGGGGGGGTAATATCATGCAGAATCGTGTGACTCTGCTAAGTGAATCTCAAAAGGCGGTTCAAGACCCCCTGGGAAATTATTTCTTATAGAAAGGAGCCTTTACAACCTTTGCTTTGAGAAGGCGCTCCCTGATCTTTACATAGATTTCAGAGTCAGCCTTGTAAAGAGGTGCGTTCACGTATGCCATTCCAATTGCAACGCCAAGGCAAGGAGACATAGTGCCTGAAGTAACGTGTCCAATTACTTTGCCCTCAGCATCGCAAATTTCGTAACCCTGACGTGCAATGCCTTTGTCAACCATCTCGAATCCGCAGAGTCTTCTGGTAACGCCGGCAGCCTTCTGCTCCTCAAGGAACTTGCGGTCTATGAAATCACCCTTCACATCGTTGAATTTGGTAACCCAGCCAAGACCGGCCTCAAGTGGAGATGTTGTGTCATCTATATCGTGTCCGTAGAGGCAGAAGCCCATTTCAAGACGGAGAGTGTCTCTTGCACCGAGGCCAATAGGACGGATTCCCTCAGGTTCGCCTGCCTTGAAGAGCTGCTCCCAAAGCTGGTCAGCTTTATCTGCAGGGGCGTAAATCTCGCATCCGCCTGCTCCTGTATAACCTGTAGCAGAAACTATTACATTCTCAATGCCTGCAACTGTAGAGTATTTGAAGGTGTAGTATACAAGATCCTCAACCTGCTCTGTGCATATTCTCTGAACAATCTTCATTGCATTAGGGCCCTGAACAGCAAGCTGGCATATTGAGTCAGATGCATTTATGAGCTCCTTGCCAACTGTGAGGCCGAACTTTGGAGCGTAGCCGAGAAGATGGTTCCAGTCCTTGTCAATGTTTGCTGCATTAACAACGAGAAGATACTTCTCAGGGTTCATGCAGTAAACGAGAAGGTCATCAACAATACCGCCCTTTCCGTTAGGGAAGCAGGTGTACTGAACCTTGCCTGGAACAAGCACTGAAGCGTCGTTTGATGTTACATACTGAACGAACTTGAGAGCGTTTGGACCTGAAACCCATATTTCACCCATATGTGAAACGTCGAATACGCCAACATTGTTTCTAACGGCAAAGTGCTCCTCCTTTATGCCGCCCTTATATTCAATAGGCATATTATAGCCTGCAAATTCAGCCATCTTGGCGCCAAGGTCAATGTGTCTCTGTGTAAATGGTGTGGTTTTCATTATTTTATGATTGTTTTATAATTTTT